>JACQRJ010000046.1 GCA_016206505.1 Candidatus Peregrinibacteria bacterium
ACAAAAAATATTTTATTAATATTCCAAATATTGTTCCAGTCCCCAGTAAGCTAAATGTTTTTATTACATCATCCATTTTTAGTTCTTCAAAAATAAGAAATATTCACGCTTTTATGTTCCCCCCCCCTAATACAACCCCTCCACCCCATATCCCTTCACCTCATCCACTACGCCGGTCTTATAGCCTTCCCTTCCCACCTGAACGCTCAAAAAGTCGCGCTTTTCCTTGTCCAGATACAAAACCCCCGTATAAATCTCCTTGTCCATATCCTCGCAAAGCTTTCGAGCCTGCCAGATGTCGCTGCGATCATATCCCGCAAGCGTAGAAACATTTTTCACGCGCGTAGCATACCACTCGTTGGGAGTTAATTTGTTGTAAGTCGGACAGGCCTGCAAAATTTCCACAAAAGCAAAACCCTTATGCTGCAAAGCTTCGACAAAAATATCGGCCATTTCATCGACATTTCCGCTGTAACCCCGCGCCACAAAAGAAGGATTTAAGCTCAAAACAAATTGCGCCGCATTTATCGGCTCAACCGCAACCCCATGCGGTGCAGCTAGCATTTTCGCCCCTTTCCTAGTCAACGAAGACGGCTGCCCGGTGGTCAAACCGTAATTTTCGTTATTATGCAAAATAAACAAAAACGGATAATTGTTGCGCACGCTGTGCACGAGATGATTTACGCCTTCGCTAAAAGTTCCGCCATCTCCTCCGACCGCGACGACATTTAGACGCGGATTGCCGATTTTCGCTCCCGCCGCCAAACTCAATACGCGCCCATGCAAGCCATGAATCGTATACGCTTCGATTTTGTCCGCACCATTTCCGCAACATCCGACATCAAAACAAAGCAGACAATCTTTCCGCCCGATTCCCAGCTGCACAAAAGCCCGTTTCAGCGCATTCACAATCCCAAAATTTCCGCAGCCGCTACACCAGGTTATTACCCTCGGCGTCTCATATTTCATATAGTCGCCCGCATGCTCCGCCAAATTTTTCAATTGCTCATTGTTCATAGTCGGCCATTTAAGTTTTTTAAAATCACTTTCTTTAAGGCAGGTAAGTCTTTTTTAACAATCGGCCACAATATTTGTAAATCAACACCAAAATATTCATGGATCAAAATATCCCTCAAGCCTGCAACTTGTTTCCATGGAATCTCAGGATGGGCTTTTTTCAAAGATGCGGGTAGCCCTTTTGATGCTTCACCAATGATTTCGAGCCTTCTGATTACTGAATCTTGGGCTTGCAGATTGCTCAAAAATTCCGACTTGGTCAAATGCGCAGTATAGCTTTCTATAATTTCGATGGATTCGAATATATATTGTAAAAATATTTCAGGGCCTTTCTTCATAAATAACTTTTTGCTCTTTTAAAATAATATCTTTTAAAGCGTAATATATGCCTCCATAAGTCAAAACATCGACTTTTTTTCCAAGTCTTTTTTCCAAGTCAAGCTTCAATCCTATCAAATCGAACAAGCCACTGCCTTTTTTCAATTCAAGGAGAATATCAACATCGCTACTCTTGTTCTCTTCTCCGCGTGCGTAGGATCCGAAAATCGCGGCCTTTTTTACGCCTCCTTTTTTCAGAATTGGTACGATTTTTTTCTTTATCACAGCGATAGTCATAGTGCCTACATTATAGCAATTAAATGTCATCTCTCAAATCTGCTCCTTCACAAACCGCATTACCTCTTCGATCAGAAAAACTCTGCCGTCCCATTTCAACAGTCTCGCCGCAAATCGCTTGCCCAGTTTTTCCTCAATCAGATTGCCAAATTGCCCGGTATAATTTCCCTCGATCAGACAAACTTTTTTATTTTCCTCAAAAAATTTCTTCAATTTTTCTGTGTGCAGAGGCCACAAATAACTGAAATGCAGATGATTCACGCGCACAGCACCACCACCATCGGCCTCAAGTTCCTTAATCACATCCTTCATCACGCCCTTGCTGCTCCCCCAGCCGACAAAACTTATATCCGCGCCGCTCTCCACGCCAAAAATTTCCGGCTCCGGTAGGCCGTCATGAATCAAATCAAGTTTCCTTACGCGCTTCGCATACATCTCACGCGCTTTATCCGCATCTTCATTAAGTTCTCCGTTTTCCCAATGTTCATCCCCATTCGCAAAATAATACGCATCTGCCGATCCCGGAATCCAGCGCTTAGATAAGCCGCTTTCTGTGATTTTGTAGCGATCATCATTTTTTAAACCAGCTAAATCTTCACCAGAAACCAGCCCTCTTTTGATCGGAACCGCATCTTCTTTGTATTTTTCAACAGTCGAAATTCCCTCGCAAATCTGCTTTTCCGAAAGCAAAACCACCGGCACCTGATATTCCTCGGAATAATTCATCGCCTTCTGTGTGAGATAAAAAGCATCTTCATTGTCCCCGCAAGCCATCACCACTCGCGCAAACTCACCATGCGCACTATAAAGCGCAATATTCAAATCCCCCTGCCCCGTCCATGTAGGCAGTCCCGTAGCCGGCCCCGGCCTCTGGCACAGCACGCAAACCCAGGGATTTTCAAGAATCCCCGCCAAAGAAACCGTCTCCGCCATCAGGTCAAAGCCTCCGCCCGAAGTCGCGCACATCGCGCGCGTACCCGCAAAAGACGCGCCAAGAGTCATATTTGCAACGGTAATTTCATCTTCACCCTGCTTCACGATCATCCCCGTCTTATCGGCCCACAAAGCCAGATAAGAAAGAATCGAACTCGCCGGACTCATCGGATAGGCAAAATACGCCCGTACTCCGCAGGCCACAGCGCCCATTGCCACCGCCTGATTTCCGTTCATAATCACCTGCTCATGTTTTTTTGCCGGCAACTTCAGCGACATCAAAGACTGTGCCCTTTCATATCCCGCTTCCACACATTTAAGATTCACAGGCAAAAGTTTCGGCTTACTGGCAAATCTCTTCTCCACGCCATTTCTGATATATTCAAAAGGCAGCCCCATCGCTTTCCACAGCATCCCAACGGTCACCACATTTTGCATCAGCACATTTCCGCCCATTTCCTCAGCCACTTCGCGCGCCATCAGATGAATCACTTTCGCTTTTTTTGCTTCCAATTTTTTCAAAATCGGCATCATCCCCATTTCCCGCTCATAACCATGTACAAAAATCCCACCTTCATTCAGATCATCGACATAAGCTTCCATACTCGGCAAATCCATCATCATCATGATATCCACGCCCTCGGATAAGCCATAAACCGGCTCACTCGCAGCATTTACCACGAAGCATGAATGACCGCCCTTAATCAGCGAAGGATATTGTCGATCGGCAATCAGATAAAAACCCATTTCCCGCAAAGCATCAGTCACGATTTCACCGACGGAAAGCAGTCCCAGACCGCTTCCTCCTCCTATTTTTAAGCGCAATCTCTCCATTTATTTAAAATTTTCCCTATAAAACTTTTGCAAATTCTTCCGCCCAATTCTTTATCACATTATTCAGACGCGGGATAGGCGTCATCGCCACTTTAAGCGGACGATAAATCAGCTCTGCTTTTTTGCCCTTCAAAAATTCCTCCAAAATATTGGCCGCCTCAAAAAGATAGTCACGATGATATTTCACGTCGCCAAGAGCGATCACTACGCACTTTTTTCCTTCCAGATGCCACTCTGCGGCTTTTTGCAAAAACCTTTCAAAATACATTTCCAGCTCCCCCTGACCATAGGTCGGACTGGCAAAAACATAAACATCCGCCTCGCCGATTTTTTCGGGCGAATCCGCAACTTTCACATCAAAAAGCTCGACGTCGTGTTTCGCACCAGCCACCGAAGCACCAGCTTTCCCTTCAATTCCGTATGCGCTCGCTTCGCTCGCGCCCATTTTCTTTGCACCAGGCTCACCGCCTGCGGCACCGACCGCTCCATGCCTCAAAACCTCCGCCACTTTCTCACACACCAATTTGGTATTCCCCCCGCATGTGCTATATAGAATTTTCACTTTTGACATGTCGGGATTTTAACACATGATTGGCACTTGGTTACAACAAAATGCTCAGGTCACTTTTTGCAAATGCCGGTTTTCCTCTGCTCAAAAACGAAATATCAACATTAGCCCCGCCATTTCCTACGCCCACTGAACTTTGAAATGCAGGTAGGAAGGATTTTCGCATTAAAAAACAATTCAGCCTCATCCGCAACTTTGCTTTTTTTGTGACTAGGCATTTCCCATTGTAAAAAAAAATATAAAGCAATACAATCATCAACAAATGAAGCAATTTTTTTCTTTTTTACTGGGAGCATCAATATTGGGATTATTTATAGGAACATTTCATTTCAGCGTATTTGCTGTGGAAGATGCTCCTCCTCCCGGTGTAGATTATAGCTTTCCCGATGATGAAGACACCGATCCGCCGCCATCAGCAACATTGCCGGGCAATGATGAGGACACCGATCCGCCGCCATCAGCGACATTGCCAGGCAATAACGGCTCAGGTTCAGGTTCAGGTTCAGGCTCAGGTTCAGGCTCAGGTTCAGGCTCAGGTTCAGGCTCAGGTTCAGGCTCAGGAATCACCGGAGGCACCAAAGATAACAAACCGCTTAATACGAAGAATTCTAAATCAAGCACCACTATTGAGAAACAGTCTAAAAATAAATTGGACTACAATTCCAAAACAAGCCAAGAAAAATCCAGGCAACTGGCCGATACGGGTCCAAATGAAATATACCTTTCAATTTTAGCACTTTTGGTCATTGGTTTTGTGCTTTTTTTCAAGAGAATAAAAAAGAAATTTTTCTAAGGACAAATGTCTTTAAGGAAGCTCTGAAAATCGCGTAATGTTGCGTCGCCTTCCTCGCTTACTTCGCACCGTATAACGCATACGGTTTGAGCGTAAGCTCGTTGTCTCCTTGCATTCCATCGTTTTTCAGCATATCCCTAGTTCACAACACTTCCATCACTATTGACTTGCAACTCCGCTGCTTGACTTTCCTTACCCTTCGTATCAAGGGCAACTATGGAAAATACATAAGACTTTTCTTCGCTCATCCCCAACCTTCCAATCTCATCTGATTTAAGGGTATATTTCACACCCTTGATCAAATTTTCACCATTCAAATAAGTCCACTTCGGCTGTGCAGCGAGCGATTCTTTCATAGCTATTTTGTAACCACTTATGTCTGAAGCAGTGCTGCCGGCTGGAATATCCCAAGTAAACACCATACCAGTCGAAGAAGATGTAACCGCAAAGTTCTGTGGAGCAGTAAATGCAGCATCAACAGCAGCAGCGGCAGCAGCAGCATCGGCAGCAGCAGCAGCATCGGCAGCAGCGGCATCGGCAGCAGCGGCAGCGGCATCAGCAGCATTGGCAGCAGCAAGGGCGGCAGCGACAGCGTCAGCGTCATCATCATCAGTTGCGGTTTTGCCGTCATCAGTTGCAGTTTTGCCATCCTCACGCGCCGTGGCTTGCAACTCCGCTGCTTGACTTTCCTTACCATTCTTATCAAGCGCAACTATAGAAAATATATAAGACTGATCTCCTTTTATTTTTAATTTTTCCATCTCACCTGATTCAAGGGTATATTTTACATCCTTAATCAACTCTCCCCCATGCAAATAAATAGGCTGGCGATAAACAGCGAGGGATTCTTTCACGGCTATTTTGTAACCGCTTATGTCTGAAGCAGTGCTGCCAGCTGGAATATCCCAAGTAAACACCATACCAGACGAAGAAGGTGTAACCGCAAATTTCTGAGGAGCAGTCAATCCAGTGGCAGTTTTGCCATCATCAGTGGCAGTTTTGCCATCATCAGTTGCGGTTTTGCCATCATCAGTTGCGGTTTTGCCATCATCAGTGGCAGTTTTGCCATCATCACGCGCCGTGGCTTGCAATTCCGCCGCTTGACTTACTTTGCCATCCTGATCGATCGCAACTACTGAAAATGTATAAGATTGATCGCTTTTCATTGATAGGGAATCCATTTCCTTTTGTTCAAGCTTATACTTCTTAACCTGGATTACAGCATTTTTGTTTAAATAACTGATCTTACCGTCTTTGTCTTTTACAGATATTTTATACCCCCTGATTTTCACTGACGCAGGCAAGCCTGTAGGATCATCCCAAGTAAACACCATACCAGACGAAGAAGGTGTAACCGCAAATTTCTGAGGAGCAGTCAATGCAGCAGTAGCCCCATCATCAGTGGCAGCCACTTTTCCCTTATATCCTCCGTCTAATTTGACCCACAAAATTTTAGAATGAGTCAACAATTTATTGTAATTACCTTTTGCATCCTTTTCGAGTTTTTTTGGAGCATTGCCCTCTTGAAGCCATATTGATCTGATATATAATTTCAAATGATTCATGGCAACATCAACATCTGGATTATTGGCTGCAATTGTTACCCAGCCTTTCTCGCCGGCAGCTATAGGATCAGACGCTTTTATGATACTTTCAGTATTTGCATCTTTGAAACAAAACGCTTCGGATTCTTTTTTTGAAATAACTACAAAGCTACGTCCGGCCGGAATATAATTCCGATTTTCGAATTGGTAAAATTTTAGTCCTTCACTATCCACAAACGGACCCTTCGGAAAAGTCCAAAACCCTTTCTTCATTTTTGAACCGTCTTTCAAAGGTTCTCCAGGACTATAGTACAAAATCAAAATTTGCTCAGCTATCGGATTGATACAATTTACAATTTTTTCAATGGTTATATCTGCGTCACTATGATAATAGGCTACATTTTTTTCAATCTTTGTAGGCTGCTTCTTTAAGGCATCGGGCAAAGTAGCTTTATAAGTAGCAAAAACTTCAGTATCTTTAGCTTCAAAAGCAAGAAACCCAAGAGGGGTATCCATTAATGCTCCTTGAAACTTACTCTGAGGCATGGAAGCACTTGGTGGCGAATCTGTATCTTCATCGAGAGATTTCGCGGGTGCTAAAAAAATAACATAAACGCCCACGGCAATTGCAATCAAAACAGCAATTGCAATCAAATACTTGAAGAATGGTTTTTTTGGACCCTGCGTAGAAGAAACTTGCGGCGATTGCTGATTTGAAGTAGAACCTGAAAGATTAGCCTGATTTTGATTGTCCATATTTTTTATTTTTATTTATATTTAACTTTACTATAACATATCCTTAACATTAATGCAACTGCAAATATCCGGTTTCATGCAAAAATACACAGACAAATAAAACATGGTAACATCACATCAAAATCTAAAATCAAATCATTGAAAATGCATACGCAAAATTGGAACTTCTGGTATCTGATGATTTTCACAATTCCACTAATATTCAATCCTATGGGCTTCGGGCCCTATGAAATACCAAAACAGCTCTTTTTGGTCATTATGATTGCATTTGTTTTTATGAATTTTATAACAAACCGAGGAAAAGAGCAGTCTGTTTGCATCAGTAGCCTAACGATTTTCATGGCGTTCTGGCTTTCATCGCTCATTTTATCGGGATTGTTTGGAGAAAGCCCCTACGAAAGTTTTTGGGGTAGTACGGAAAGATTACAGGGCATCTGGACATGGGGTCTGTACATTGCACATTTTTTCATATGTTTGAAAATATTCAAAGATAGTCGCCTTTTAAAGATATTTTTGAATATAACAATAGGAATAGGAATTATTTTAAGTTTTTATGCAATATTGCAACAATTTGGCATAGATCCTTTTAACATTTCAGACATAGATATGGCCAGTGGGAGAAGCTTTGCAACAGCAGGACATCCAAATTTTCTGGGACAATTCTTAATTTTTCCTATAATCACATTATTTGTTCGGATAATGAAAAATGCCGGTGGCACGAAAAAAATCTTATTAACCACAGCGCTACTTTTTACTTTTACAGGATTATTGACGACTTTTAACAGAGCCTCAATCCTTGGCATTTTATTGGCGATCTGTTTTTTGAAACTTTATAAAACATCTGGAAAAAAGCGTCTAAAATTTGTAATCATCGGCTTGTTCCTCACAATCATCACAGCCTCGATGCTTACGTATACAGGTGGCTTGAGATCTCTGAATTCACGAATCAATCTGTTACAGCCAATTGGAGCATTACTGATAGAAAATCCGATTTTTGGCAGTGGAATCGAAACATTTTACAAAACATACCAAAAAGTAGCCACAAAAGAAATTTACCTCACCGAAAATTTATATGATATTCCCGACAGAATTCATAACGAGCCGCTTCAGGTACTTTTGGACCAGGGTGCAATAGGTTTTTTATTATACTTAATGACGATAATTTTTTTAATTTGGATATTTATAAAACATAAACTGCAAACGGACAATCAAATCACGGCATACTTTGCAATACTTGCATATTTGATTTCTATGCAGTTCAGCTTCTCATTGTCATTACACATGATCTTTTTACTTGGCATGTGGGCAGTCTTGTTTGCCGACAAAAATCTTGGCAAACAAGCTTTTAAAGTGAAAACTTTTAAAATCCCTGAAAAAATCATAATTTGGTTGCTAAAACCGGCAGCATTGTTACTCTGCATTTTTTACATGTACACAGCTGTATCAATGCTTTACGCCGATATCTACTTTGCCAAAGGCATGAAAAGCTACCTCAAATCATCTACGGAGGCCGAACAATTTTTTGCTGAATCGTTAAGTTTAAATCCAAATTCCAGATATTATCTGTACAACGCAGCAAACCTGCTAATGGGCAACACGGAAACTTTGGCACGATTGGGCAAAATCACCAATGACGGATACCACTACGACATAGCTATCGCGAATTATCTTGGAAAAAATGGCGATTTGAAAGGCGCAAATAAACATTTTGAAATTGCAGCAAAAAAAGCTCCGAATTGGCCGTTGATATGGCAAATGTGGGGTGATTTTTTATTTGAAGAAAAAATGTATACTGATGCAATTACAAAATATGAAAAGCTTATAAACCTGGCGCCGCCTTATTGGAAATGGCCAGAAAAATACAGAATTTTCAAAAAAAATCACGAATTATTCTTTATAAGCCTTCAAAGGCTTAATAAAGCTTACAAAGAACTTGGGGATACCCGGAAATCTCATGAACTGGAATCATACATTTTTCAATAACTATCTGGATACGGCATCTTCTTCATAACGACCCGAAGCGGCACACTGTTCTTGAATATAGGCTACATTTTCACGCCCAATCTTTGATGCAAGACTTCCGTCAAAATTGAATTCCATATACAGATTGCATTCATTTTGTGACGGCGGATACTGGAACCAAAGCCACGGGTAACCATTCGTACAATATGTAAGATTTAAATCGGATAATTTTCGACTTTTCATGTAATCTGTCAATACCCCAGAATCATACTTTACTTTAAGCTTTTGACATTCTTTGAATGTAGGTTCCGCCTGCCAAAAATCAGGATAAGTTTCTTCGCAATTCTGAATCTCATCCTCTATGCCACGCATATCAAGCGCACTGCTCAAGACACCGGAACTGATAAGCATTTTATATGCTTGGCATTTCTCATCAACACGTTTTGAATCACTTTTCAAAACCAACTTTCCCTGACCCGTAACTCCACCGGCAGGAACATAAATTCCCACCACAAGACCTATTATTAAACCAATCAATCCGGCCGCCGCAATACGCATACTTGCCCTTTTATCTACCCCTGCTACTTCTTTTTGACCTTGTTCATTCATATTAAGCGAAATTAAAGAATTGACTAATGACTAAATTAATTTACACGAACCATATTAAATTTCCAGCCTACAGTCAATACCCCAGATTCAAGGTTAAAACCGACCACTTTGGATAAGTTGTGAATAAATTTGGTTTGGTGTTTTGTAGCTGAGTGATTTTCTTGGCCTGTTATTGAGCTTTTCCTGTATTTCATAAATGCCATTTTTCCTCTGCTCAAAGACGAGAAACCAACTTTATCCCAGCCATTTCCTAGGAAGGATTTTCGCATTAAAAAACAATTTTCCTCTATCTGCAATTATCGCTTTTCCAGTAAATACCCAAAAACAAACAAAAGATCGCTGAGTCTATTTATATACTTCAGGATAAGCGGCGGCACATCTACGTCGCCGCAAATTCTCACAATATCCCGCTCCACCCTTCTACACACACTCCTTGCCACATGAAACCGTGCCGCCGCCTCACTGCTCCCCGGCCTAATAAACTCGCGCAGCCCATTAATAGCTTTTTCATGCTTCTCCATAGCCTTTTCCAAAAACTCCACATCTTCCTCGGCCAACGCTTTTATCGAAGGCGGACACTTCATCTCAAAACCGCAAATCCCCATTATCCTGTATAAATCATCTTGAATTTTTAATAGAACCTCAAGAAACTGCATCCGCTCGTCGGATTTGATAGGACTTTCTAACTTGCGATGACTCCTGTCTGAAGACGTTCCCGCCGTGCCCGCTGCGCCTACCGAAGGCACGGCCGTAGGCGTGGGGAACGTCCCTCCAACCACACCGTCTGCCGCAGCTCCCTCATTCACTGTGCCTGCCACGCCCGCCCTGCAAAGCCCCACAAAAGATTGCAATTCATCCAGCCCGCCCAAAACATCCATAAGCGTATGATCTTTGGCAACCCTACGTCCATCAAAAAGGCTGGTCTCGCCTTTGTCCCCCATTTTCGTAAAAATTCTCATAGCCGATTTTACAAGGATTTTTATAGCAATTTCGCCCTTGCAATTATATAATGCCGCCATGCAAAGAAGCAAACTGGCCAAAAAGGCGCATGTTTCAACATCCGGCACCGGCACAAGCCATTCCTCCGGTGCAAATCACGGCTCAACCGCACATCTGCAGGCCGAAGCGCAGCTCACGCGCGAAGTCACTTCTTTGACCGAGGAAGTGCAAAAACTCAAAGATATGGAACTGATCCAGATTTTCAAACATCCGCTAAAATTTCTCTGGTTTTCTTTTTTGAAAGGCGTCATGGTGGGCTTTGGCTCTGTTCTCGGAGCGAGCTTAGTCGTGGGTATTTTTCTTTATCTTTTGGCTCAAATAAGCTTGGTTCCGGTAATCGGCGATTTTGTCCAAAAAGTAATAGATCAAATTCAGCCCGGCACAGCTGAAGATCAGCAGGATTCGCGCATCACTACGCCCGCACCTCAGCCGCCGGTGCCACAACAATCTACAACTCCTACCCTTAATCCCTCTCAACCATGAATCCTTCAAACAAACGCCTACTTTTCTGGCTCGGAGTAATCGCCGTAATTACCGTAAGCGTCCTCGTGGTCATCAGTGGCACCAAAACAAATCCACAGGATCAGGCCAATAAAACAACCACTTTAAGCGAACCGATAAGCGAAATCGACAATACAAAAGGTAATAAAGACGCCAAAATTCAAATAGTGGAATACAGCGATTTTCAATGTCCTGCTTGCGCATCATATTTTCCGATTCTTCGGGACGTAATGAAAGAATTTGGCAATTACGTCTATTTCTCTTACAGAAATTTTCCGATCCGCTCAAAGCATCTAAATGCCGATATTTCAGCTTATGCCGCAGAAGCGGCTGCACGTCAGGGCAAATTTTGGGAAATGCACGATCTGCTTTTTGAAAACCAGACTTTCTGGTCGGGTGAAAGCGGCGAAGCCGCCCAAGTTTTGTTTACGCAATACGCCAATCAACTCGGCCTTGATACGCAAAAATTCATGGCCGACATGGCCGACAAAAACATTCAAAGGAAAGTCGATGATGATCTTGAGTCAGGACTTAATTCCGGCGTCCAGGGCACACCATCGGTTTTCGTGGACGGCAAGAAATTGGAATTTAATCTTTCACTAGACGAATTTAGAGTTTTAATCCGCCAAAAACTTGAAAATCAAACCAAATAAAATCATCTGGGGCATAATAGCTTTAAGCTTTGTCGGCCTACTTGATGCCACTTATCTCACAGTCAGCCATTATAGCGGAGCACAGTTAAGTTGCAGTCTTACAACAGGCTGCAACACGGTCACCACCAGCATTTACTCGCAAATTTTCGGCATTCCCGTCGCGCTACTTGGCTTGATTTTTTATTTTACCGTGCTTTTTTTATCTCTGCTTTATTTCGATCTGCAAAAACCCGATGCTCCCGGCATCCCCGCCTCTGGCATGGCCAAGGGCAAAGCGATCCTCAAAATAATCGCCCCTCTTTCCGGCCTCGCCTTTCTCTCCTCCGCCTATTTCATGTACGTGCAATTTTTCGTCATCAAAGCACTCTGCCAATACTGCATTCTCTCTGCACTCCTCTCCACCACGATTTTCATTTTGAGCCTCGTTTGTCTTGCCGCGGCATCACGAAAATAAAATACACAACAGGCACAACAAGCATCAGCAAGCTCAAAAATTGCCCCATCGTAATCGGCAAATTTTCCCATAAAACGGGATGATCTTTGAAAAATTCCGCGATAAACCTGCCGATAAAATAAAGCCCTAGAGTCAGGAAAAAGAAAAATCCCCGCGGCGCCTTGCGATAAAATTTCCAGTACAAAAAAAGCATCACGCCAAAAATCAGCAAATTCATGTCCGCTTCATAAAGCTGTACCGGATGACGCCCGAAATCTTCGCCTAGCCTCTTGAAAACAACGGCAAAAGGCCCGTCATAAGGTTTTCCCACCAGTTCCGAATTAAAAAAATTTCCAAACCGCACAAAAGCGCCGGTCAGCGGCATGCCGAGAGTCAATACATCCACATAATGCAAAAATTTCACCTTATGCACTTTGCACCAGGAAAAATAAGCGATCACAAGCCCGATAATCGCTCCATGACTGGCCAAACCCCCATTCCATACTTTCAAAATTTCCACCGGATGACTCAGGTAATATGAAGCTTCATAAAAGAAAACATGCCCCAGTCTCGCACCGAAAAGCAGACCGAAAAAAAGCCAAACAGCAACACTGTCCAGATGCTTCAAAGGATATTTTTCATTCTTGAAAATCGCCTGCAGAAGTAAGAAGTTCAACAAAAGCCCAACCGCAAAAAGTATCCCATACCATCTCATTTCAAGCCCCCAAAAGCTTAAAGCCACATGGGAAAAATCATTTACAAACATGAAGACACAATATCAGAAAATCGTCCCCGGAAAAACTTTTCATATTATTTTTCCGCCCCAAAGCTGCTCCAAAAACATCTCCCAAGGCATAATATGAATCTGGCCAATAATTCTTGGTTTTTTGTCCATGGACACTATAATTGTTTTTTTTGGCTTATATTCCTGACAAAAAGCACGCAAGCCGACTAAATGGTGAGACTGAACCTGCTCGGTACTTTTTATTTCCAAAGCTACATCATCCCCAAGAATAAAATCGACTTCAAACCGTGAAGTTGTCCTCCAGTACGAAATTGTGTACTGCTTTTCAGAATAATGGCTATGAGCCACAAGTTCCTGTAATACAAAATGCTCGAAAGCACGGCCAAAACTTTCACTGAAATAAGCAACAGGACCTCTTTTTAAAAGATAATTTGCTATACCCAGATCGAAAAAATAGAATTTTGGAGCCTGTACGACTCTTCTCTTTGGCCGCTTCTGATAAGAAGGAATCAAATAGCCGATAAGCGTATCAATCAGAATTTGAAAATACCCTTTCACAGTGGGAGCGCTAACTCCGCATTCGCGGGCAATATTTTCATAATTTACAACTTCTCCATTGCTGAAAGAAGCTACTTCCAGAAAACGCGTGAAGGCGGAAATATTTCTCGTCAAAGCCTCGGCGGCAATTTCTTCTTTCAAATAATCTCCGATATATGCCTGGAGTAATCGATGAGGATCGGAAGCCAAATAATGTCTGGGCAACAAACCGTTATTCAAGGCTTTAATCAGATCAAAATTCGGAATTTCTTTGGAAACAAATGGATATAATTGATACCTCAAAGCGCGTCCTCCAAGCAAATTTCCTCCGCCCCTTTTTAATTTTCTGGCACTGGATCCGCAAAGAATAAAAGACCTATTTTCATTCACAATAAGCCATTGGATTTCGTCTAAAAGCTGGGGAATTTTTTGCACTTCATCAATAATAACTGACCCACGGTATGAACTGTAGGCAAGCTCTTCTCTCAACAAAGATGGATGACGGTTCAATCGCTCAAATTCCTCGGAAAGCAGCAGGTCGTAGTAAGGCGCATTGGGAAAAAGCCGTTTAAGAAGCGTACTTTTGCCTGTTTGACGCGGCCCCCATAGAAAACAGCTTTCCTTGGATAATCCCTGTAATTTCTGCAAACGGTTAAACATGCTTAAGCAAAATCACGTTTTACTTTAACATGATAAAACAAATCAGAGCTTTATTCAAGGGTAAAGTCCCCAAACTTTTTCAGTTTTTCAGCGGCCTCATGAATTTCGGCAATTGTAGGCATCAGTGCAAATCTCACATAGCCTTTTCCCGGATTCAACCCGCCTTCACAGACATCGGAAATCAGGCTTCCGGGAGTTACGACTATGCCGATTTCCGGCGAAAGCAAGCGTTTTGCAAATTCAATATCATCGCCATTTGGAGCTTTCTGCCAGATATAAAAAGTAGCCGGTGCTTTCCTGACCTCAAGTCCGATTGCCTCAAAAGCCTGGAGTAAAAGATCGCGTTTTTGCCCATAAAGCCCGCGCATTTTTTCCACATGCTCATCGTCTTTTAGAGCCACAATCGCCGCTTCCTGAATAATATTTGGCGTACCGGAATCAATATTCGTTTTCAGTTTTTTGAAAATATCAACAATCGCTTTATCTCCGGCCACAAACCCCGCACGATAACCGGTCATGTTATTGCGCTTGCTTAGAGAATAAAAAGCTACAATACCTTCGTATCCGAGGCCCAGTTCTTTGGCGGCCTGAAGGATCGAAATCGGCGGCTCATCAAAATAAATATCGATATAGCATCCCTCGTCTGCGGCGATAATGATGTTATGTTTTCGCGCCCAGGCGATTAGATCTCCGTAATATTCGGCATTAGCAATCGCTCCGGTCGGCGAATTTGGATAATTGATCCAGATGATTTTCGTCTTTTCAAGGACATCCTCGGGAATATTTTCAAAATCGACCAGAAATCCGTTTTCCTCAAGCAGCGGCACATAATACGGCACGCCTTCGGCAAAAATTGTTCCGGTCTTCATCGGCGGATAACCCGGCGATGGGCAAATTACAATATCTCCCGGATTGATAAACCCTTCCGGAAAATTAAAAATCGCTTCCTTTGAGCCGATATTTGATGAAATTTCTGTTTCCGGATCAAGTGCCACGCTAAATCTGCGTTTCATATAATCCGCTGCCGCCTGCCGCAATTCTTTTAGACCGATATAACTGGGATAGCCGCTATTGGCATGTTTGCGGCCGGCGCCCGCCAGACTCCCGATTACAAAATCCGGAGTTGGCTCGCTCGGGTCCCCCACGCCGAAATCAATCGCCTTAACGCCGGCCGCCTTTAGAGCTTCGACTTTATCGCTGATCTCTTTGAAGGCATAAGCTGGCAGCGACTGCAGACGTTTTGATATTTTAATATTCATTGGTAACAAGTTGGTAGATTAAGGTCATGCCTGCAATTCCTCAAAATTTTCTCTGTTGATCAACTTAAATTCGGACTGGGGATAATTTTTGCTAAACTCCTTGGGAAATTTGTATTTGCTCTTCTTCCACTTAAATTCAAAAACCTTAAATTTTCCACCTTCTTCTTCAATATAGTCTATCTCCTTTTGATCATAAGTCCGCCAAAAGTAAGTATTGGGAAGTGATTTTTTGGCGGAGTGTAACTTCAGTCTTTCCAGAATACAGAAATTTTCCCAAATTGCTCCAATATCGGTACGCAAATCCGGCTCATTGAAATTGTTTATTAAGCTGTTGCGGACACCCAAATCACAAAAATAAATTTTGCGTGTTTTCGTTAATTCCTTGCGCAAATTTCTACTCAGCGGAGTCAATCGAAAAATCACGAAAGCCTTTTCCAATATTTGGATATATCTTTCCACGGTAACCTTATCCACACCCAACAAATTCGCCAGCTCCGTATAGGCGACTTCTGATCCGACCTGCAAAGCCAGTGCCTGTAACAATTTCAACACCAAATCAGGATTCTTAAGCCGTTCAAATTCCAAAATATCCTTGTATAAATAATTTCTGGTTATATCGGAAATCAATTCACCGGCAAAGCCGGAATCAGCCTCAACAACTTCCGGATAAGTCCCGAATCGCAAAAATGTTTGAAGAAGTCTACCTATCTCCAATTGACTGTATTTTTGCTTTAGCTCATTAAGAGAAAATGGAAAAAGTTTAAACTCAAATGTTCTACCGGTCAGTGGTTCAGAGGTCTCATTTGCCAGATCAAAACTCGATGAACCGGTTGCAATAACCTGAATTTCCGGAAAATTGTCAACTAAAAGCTTAAGTGTTAAGCCGATATTTTTCACCTTTTGCGCTTCATCCAGTACCACCAACTTACGCTCACCGATCATTTTTTTCAGCTCAGTTGAAGTTTTATTGGTCAGGGCTCGATTGATATCCGGCTCTTCGCAATTAAAATACCCATCCGGGTGACCATGCTTAAGCAAGATCTCCTTTGCCAGAGTGGTCTTTCCGACTCTTCTTGCGCCATAAACAATAACTACTTTGCCTTTAAATAACCTCTTTTCCACCTCCGTGAAAATTGTTCTTTCCAGCATAATTATTATAAATTGGGAGATCTAACTCCCTCAATTATATATAAATTAGGTGAGTTAAGTCAAGGGTGTCACGATAATATTGTGGCATATAAATCCTCAAAGGTCTCCGCGCGCCTTATTTTTGCAAAACTGCCATCAATTCTTAGCAGATATTCCGCATGCCTTAGCCTTCCATTGTAATTATGCCCCATAGAGTAAGCGTGCGCCCCACAATTGTGAATCACGATAATGTCTCCCACTTCGCAATGCAAAAGTTCACGATCCTGAGCCAATTGATCATTGTTTTCACAAATTTTTCCGGCAATGGAAACGGTTTCGGGTTTCCCCCCCGAACTTTCACGAGCCTGGATAACGGAAACATGATGATAAGCACCATAGATTGAGGGCCGGGGCATATCGTTGCTGGAAGCATCAATCCCTACGAATTTTTTGTAGCCATCTTTAATCACATCAACTCTTGAAACCAAAAAACCCATGTCCGCAGTAATCCACCTTCCCGGTTCAGCCATCAGATGCGGCTCTTTCAAGCCGTATTTTTCGCATTGCTCGTCAAAAGCCTTTCGTACGCTCAAAGCGATTTCTTCCATATTTAAACTATCTTCCTCCGGCCGATATGGCACACCAAAACCACCGCCCATATTCAACAGCTCGATCTCGACACCTGTTTTTTCTTTAATGTCCGCAACGACCTCCAGCAGTTTTTTTATAATATCGCCAAAATAATTTTTTTCACCGATCGGCACGTTGCTGCCGGTCATCATGTGAATTCCGAACCTCTTCACGCCCATATCACGCACCATCGCGTAAGCCTGCGCCGCTTGTTCAAAAGGAATTCCATACTTTGCATTTGGCCCGGCAAAAACATTGCTTTCGATGGTCGCTTTCCCCACTCCGGGATTGATTCTCAAGGAAATAAATTCCGATACCCCGATTTCCTGCAACATCGGAATCATCGAAATGTCGTCAAGATTCAAGAGATAACCGGCATCTTTGGCGTATTTTAGCTCGGAAGCCGGATTGTAATTTCCCGTGAACATTCCTATTGAGGACATTGCAAAGTCCTCCGTTTTTCCCAATTTCCGGGTAATCCACACTTCACTTGGACTGGAAGCGTCAAAATCAAATCCCTCTTCTGCGATAATTTTCAAAATCTCGGGATTACTATTTGCTTTCACGGCATAAAGCGGCCAAAAATTCGGAAAATGCCGACTAAAAGCCTTTTTAAAATTACGACAATTTTCTCTTAACCGCGCTTCATCATAAAGAAAAAATGGCGTTTCAAATTGTTTCACGGCTCGCAAAACTGCATCTTCCGGGTAGTAAATTACCTGTTTATTCATGCTAAATTATAATTTTTGATTGTTGCCGAAAGAAGCTCGCGCGCCTTCGCAGAAGGCGCGCACATTGGCAGCCTATAAATAAGTTCACACAGACCCATGCGCGATGCAATGTACTTCACGGGAATAGGATTTGTCTCAACAAAGATCTCACTGAAAAGCGATGCCAGATATTCATTGATTTTCCACGCTTCTTCAAAATTCCCCGCCAATGCATATTCCACCATTTCAGAAACTTTCGCCGGAACAAGATTTGAAGCCACGGAAACCACGCCATCGCCCCCCATTTTTATCAAATCCAAAGTAAGTCCATCGTCACCCGACAAAACCGTAAAATCATCGGATCTTTGTTCCAGCACCTCTTTCATCTGCGCCAAATCCCCACTCGCCTCTTTTACTCCGACCACGGAAGGATGTTTCGCAATTTCCATCAAAGTATCTGTCTGAATATTCACACCTGTGCGCCCTTTGATATTGTAAACAATGACGGGCAATCCGACTTCGGCCACAGCCATAAAATGCTGACGAATCCCTTCCTGAGTCGGTTTGTTGTAATAAGGCGTAACCACCAGACAGCAATCCGCTCCGGCCTTTTTTGCCGCCTTCGTATGCTCCACCGCTTTTTTTGTGCAATTACTTCCGGTTCCGGCCATCACCATCATTTTGCCGGCCGTACCCGGCATCCCGGCTTCTTCAATGACAATTTCAAAAATCCGCTCAACTTCAGCCTCGGATATCGTCGGTGATTCACCCGTTGTGCCGATCGGCACAACTCCGGTTACACCGTTTTCAATCTGCCTTCGGACAATCTTTCTTAAATTTTCCTCATCAAGATTTCCATCACTTTGAAACGGCGTAATAATTGCCGTCCACGTTCCTGCATATTTTCGTTTTTGCATTATGTTTAGTTAAATTTTAAAAAATCTTCCATTCCGAAAAATCCTTTTTTCCCATAAAGCCACTCGGCCGCTTTCACCGCTCCCAAAGCGTATCCATCGCGATTTCTCGCCGCATGGGAAATTGTAATGGTGTCCGCTTCGCTATCAAGACCGATCGTATGCGCAAAATTCACCGCGCCGCCGCGGACGGACGAAAAATGAATTTCATTCGGTTCTCTCCTTCTGGAAAGTTTTTCCTCCACCACCGCAGTTTTTCTTTCGATATTCGATAGCAAAATCTTTTCCAAAGTTTTTGCGGTTCCGGAGGGGCTATCCGCTTTATTGTAATGGTGAATTTCATGTCCCCAAACATCATATTCATCAAAACGATTCACAAGTTTCGCCGCCTCCTGCACAATTTTGAAATACATATTTACGCCAATCGAAAAATTCGATGACCACAGAAACCCAACCGCAGGTTGGGTTTCCATTTCTGTCCCCCCTGCCGCCCCCCCTTCCACAACCGCCCTTACTTCCTCCATTTTGTCATACCAGCCTGTTGTTCCGATCACCAGATTCACTCCTGCATCCCTGCAAATTTTTGCATTTTCCAGAACCGCAGAGCCCAGGGAAAAATCTATCACCATATCCATACCCTGCAATACCTCGGCGGAAAGCTCTTGAAAAGTCGCCTCACTTGCTTTTGGATCAACAATCACAGGCACGCTGTGGCCTCTTTCCACTGCGATCCGATGAACGGTTTTTCCCATTCCTCCGAAACCGATTAAAGCGATTTTCATATTTTTTTAAATAAATAATTTAGCAATTTGTACGGCATTTAAAGCCGCTCCCTTTAGAAGCTGATCGCCGCATACGAAAAATTCTAATCCATGATCTCCAAAAACCAAATTTTTTCTCAGCCGTCCAATTTCCACATTGAATTTTCCGGTAGCATTTATGGGCATTGGATATTTCAAATTTTCAGGATCATCTATAAGGGAAACCCCCGGCGCGCTCGCCAAAAGCTCGCGCGCCCTGCTCACATTCACGGGCTTTTCCGTTTCCAGCACAATCGACTCACTATGCGCTCGCAAAGTCGGAATTCGCACAGCGGTACAGGAAATCGCCAGACTTTCATCCCCAAAAATTTTTCGCGTTTCCCAGGCCACCTTCATCTCTTCTTTCGTGTAGCCGTTTTCCTGGAATTTATCGATATGCGGAATCAAATTAAAGGCAATCTGATGAGCAAAAACCACCGGCACCGCCGCTCCGCCTTCAAGCACGGCTTTAGTCTGCGTAACCAATTCGTCCATGCCTTTCGCTCCCGCTCCCGAAGTCGCCTGATAAGTGCTTACGATCATTTTTCTTATGCCGAATTCTTTGTACAAAGGATAAACATTAACAGCCGCAATCGCTGTTGTGCAATTTGGATTTGCAATCACGCCTTTGTGATTTTTCGCAGCCTCCGCGTTTATTTCCGGAATCACCAACGGTACATCCGCTTCATATCGAAAAGCCGAAGAATTATCAATCATCAGACATCCGGCGCTAACCACTCTTTCCCGCCACTCTTTGCTCACATCCCCTCCCGCTGAAAAAAGCGCTATATCGCAGTTTTTCAGCAGTTCTTCGCTCAACATTTCAATTTCAATTTGGCCGAAATCCGTATCCATGGTTTTGCCGACCGACCTTTCCGAAGCCGTTAAATGCAACTTGCCAACGGGAAAATTCAGCTCTTTCAGACAGCGGATCATCTCCACTCCCACTGCGCCTGTTGCGCCCACTACAACTACATTTTTCATAATTTATTTAAAAAACGTATTAAAAACTTTCACCACTACATCGGGCGCCTCTTCCCCATTCACCAAAAAAGTGATGTTTCTTTTTGAAGCTCCCTGGGAAACCATGCTGACATTGTGTTCATTCACCGCTGAAAAAAGCTGACCCAAAATTCCGCTTTTTGCCCGGATTCCTTCTCCCACCAGGCAAATAATCGCCATATCCCCATATACTTTAACTGTCGCAAACGAGCGCAATTCTTCGATAAGCGGCTGTGACACGACGGTGTCAACCGTCACAGAAACGCTTACTTCGGACGTGGAAACCACATCGGCCACAACTTTGTGCCTGGCAAAAGCATCGAAAATTTTCGCTAAAAATCCGTGAGCGTTCAGCATTCCCAGAGAACAGATATTGATAACCGAAATGTTTTTTTTGTAAGTCACCGATTTGATCGATTCGATTTCCTCATTTGTAATCAAAGTTCCCGGCGCCGCCACGTTGAAAGTATTCAAAATCCTCACCGGAATATTTTTTTCAATTGCCGGTTTAATGGTTTTAGGATGCAAAACTTTCGCGCCAAAATAAGCCAATTCACCGGCCTCGTTGAATGAAACTTGCGGTAAAACTTTTGCTTCCGGTACAAGCCTCGGATCGGTATTCAAAATCCCATCCACATCTGTCCAGATTTGTAATTCACTTGCCCCCAAAGCTCCGGCCACAATCGCCCCGCTATAATCGCTTCCGCCTCTTCCCAGTGTTATGTATTGGCCGTTTTCCGCCTGTCCGATAAATCCGGTCACAACCGGAACAATCCCTTTTTCAATCAGGGGCAACAATGTTTCACGGGTTTTTTTATAAGTGACATCAAAATCAACATTTCCCGCACCGAAATTATTATCCGTTTTTACCAGATTGAAGGCATCGACCATCAGAGCCTCAATTCCGTCCGCCTTCAAATAATCTGCCAAAATCGTCGCACTGATTCTTTCTCCGAAACTTTGCAGCCTGTCGAGCACATTCGGGGAAAGTTCGCCAAGCATATTGATTCCCTGCAAAATTTTTCGCATTTCTTCCCAAAATCCGCTCATATCCGGATTGATATGCAAATTCGCAACAATTTTTTCATGTTTTTGCACCAGTTCTGCAAAAGTCGCCTCAAAATCACCGTCGGAAACGGCCTCTTTTCCCAAACGGATAAGCATGTCCGTAGTGCCTGAAGTTGCTGAAACAACAGCCACATTCCCGCCATCTACATTGCGAATAATTCCCGCAACAGCAGTCAAAGCCTGATCAGTCCCCATCGATGTCCCACCGAATTTTTGTACTATTGGACGGCTCATATCTTCACCTTCAGGCATTTTCATAATTTTTAAAAAAATCCGCCTTCTTTTAGGCGGATTTAAGTTCTTACAAAGGGTAAAAGAAACCTACTCCGCCGAGAGCTTAGTCTTCTTTCCCTTCTTTGTAACAGATGCTTGCATCATCATTTAAACTTAAATTACACCCATTCTATTTATCTGAAGTCTTTTGTCAAGCTTTTTGATTTTACCGCAGAGCGTAAACAAAAAGGGGCTGAATTTTTTCAGCCCCTTTTGAATCACTTGAGGGCTTTTGCAAAGCCCTCACTACTTTATCAATTTACTCTTCATCATTGGGCGTAGGTGATGGAAATGCCTTTTTCGATCCGCCCAAAACATCTTCAAAAGCGTCCAGATCATCAATTACAGAGCCCGCACGCACACTGCCTTTGGCTACTTCCATAGCCTTGGTCATTGCGGCACGATTGATATTTTTTGCTCCATCGAAATTGCCCGTATCTCCCTGCCCTGTGAAAATTTTGGCATTGTACACAGCCTGTACATGGCCGCCAAATCTACCGTTGTAATCTGAGAAAGCTGTCTGATCTTCACTTGTATCTAGAGAACAGGCCTCTGCAAACATTACTGCTACATCTTCACGGGTGGCTGTTTTATTTGGATTTTTCAAATCAATGAATTGATCGATTCCAAGCTTAACAGCCATTGGCAAGTAGCCTTCTTTTACTGCCCAATGATCGGTCGGCATCCATGGTTGAGGAGGTGGGGCGGACACAACGTCAACTCCGCAACTATTTAAGACCATCTTCAATGCTTCACCCTGTGTCACATTGTTTTCAGGCTTGAATTCTCCCGTAGCTCTGCCGTTTTTGTCTCTGAAACCGCTTACATCGCCATCTTTTGTGGCACCCAAAACATAACTGTAATACCACAAACCTTCACCGGCAAGGACATCCCTGTACTGATAAGCTTCTTCACCGGTAGTTGATTTCTCAAAATTATCAGCAAGCAAGGCTTCAATTTCACTTTCCAATGATTTCATCCTTTCTTTGTCGCCGGCTTCCGCTGCCGTAGCAACTTCCGCCCACTTTTCCTTAAAGCTGTCTTTAAGACTGGCAACGATCAAAGTTTTTTCGGTTCGCTTTGCCAATTCTCTTAATTTTTCACTCATATTGCCATCGTCAACCTCGGCAATCCTTCCATAAACTTCCGTACTCGAAGCCAATAATTTCTCGCCATCTTTGCCCAAAGCGCCGATATTGTTCAATATTTCCGCAACCACTTTTTCACCGAGATACGGAGCCAATTCTTTCATCAATTCCTGGCTGACCGCACGCATTACCTGATCCAATACTTCGTCTTTGATCTGTCGGACAATGTTATCAATATCGATATCCTGCCCTTCCAGACCGCCGTAAACATCGCGGAATTTATCTTTCCCTCCGCCTCGCGGACCTCCATCGTCCTTCTCCAGCATATCTACAATCTCCTGGGCATCTTTCGGTAAATCTTTGTAGTACTTGTGTAAGACTTCCATCGATGACTCTGCGCTTTGGCCAATTCTTTCCAAAACATCCCAGGCGCTTTCAAACACTTCGGGATCGAGCTCATCATCTTCCAGACGCTTTTTCAGGCCATCGAGAGTGCTTTTTGCTTTTTCCGCCAATTCCGCCAGTTTTGTAACGGCGGTTTTGACTCTTTCATTTTCATTATCGGCCAAAAGCTCTTTCAGCTCGACAACAAGCTTCAAAGTCTCACTGATATTTTCAATCTCCCTTTTCATATCCTCATAAAACATCTTGTCATGTCCGCTGTTCCAGCCTTCATCGATAGTTTCCCAGCTGTCTTCCATGAAATCCTGAAGTTCATCATTCATATCCTGAAATCCCTCTCTCAAAGTATCCATTTGATCCCACATATCGCGCATGGCATCATCCATATCTCTCATATCGCCGGAAAAATTTTGTACTTCTTCAGCCATGTCAAGTATCTCTTCATAAGCCTCCAGCGCATTGGTTCTGTTTGAATCAAAATCTTCAATAAATTTCAAAATATCGTCCAGTTTTTCGCTCACCGCATCATCAACTTCCATTTGTGCGCGCATACGACTGATTTCTTTTTCCATTTCCAATAAATTTTCATAACGCTCTTCGGCATTCACTCTCATGTCCAGGCCGTCACGAATCATCCAGTAAACATCAACTTTTCTCACCTCTGTCCAAAGCTGATTCAACTCGTCCCATGTGATGCTCCTTGAATCAACCGCGTCGATTTCTCTTTGCACTTTGGACACCAGATTATCCATGGCCGATTGCTGTGAATCCGCCTCTTTTGAGATAGCTTCCAAAGCTTCCTTTAACTCATCCACTTTTTCCTTCAAATCGCCAAGATCCACATCATCCTTTTCTGCCATTTTATCCAGTCTCTCAAGAAACTTGTTATAATTTTTTTCTATGCGATCCAAACGTTTTGTAAGTTGCTTCCATTCTTTTTTATCAAAATTTTTCAAGTTTTTCCTCATATCTTTCAGCGATTTTTCAACTTCTTTGGCATCGGCTTTATCGAAATTTCGCTCATCGTCCCCACGCTCATCGTCCCCACGCTCATCGTCCCCACGCTCATCGTCCCCACGCTCATCGTCCCCACGCTTGTCATCCTCCCTTTTATCCTCATCTCTCT
>JACQRJ010000047.1 GCA_016206505.1 Candidatus Peregrinibacteria bacterium
AAGCGACTCTTTGGCGATAAAGTTGTAAAAAAAACTATCCAAACAATAGTTGCGCTGGCAAATACAGACGGGGGCAGTATTATTTTTGGCGTTGATGATCCGGAAAAAACACAATTTAAGGGGTTTGACAGAATTTTTGGAATTGAAGAAAACAAGGAGTTATTTGATGAAATTTTTCAGGAAATAAAAAGAATTATCCCGCCAATTTCTAATTTAAAGCCCGATTTAATCGAAGTAGCAAAAGGTAAAACAATTGCAATTCTGCATGTCCCAAAGGCAACAGAGGCTTTTTATTCAATTGATGACCGTGTTTGGATTCGGTTGCATAAAAGCAATAAAAAACTTACCCCGCAGGAAATTGTTAAACTGAGCTATGCAAAGGGTTTTGAAAAAGCGGATAAAGAATTGGTCGATGTCGATTTTGATCTTCTTAAGACCTCTTATTTTGAAGACTGGCGTAAAAAGAGGGGTATAGAAGGCAGTACAATAGAAGATATTCTATTCCAAGTTGGACTTGCCCGAAAAAACGATATAGGGAAACTCCAACCCACAAGAGCGGCTGTTTTATTATTTTCAAAATTCCCGACAAATTTAATGGAAACAAAGTGCGCGATTCGTGTTTTTAAGTATAAGGGTACACTGGAAAAATTTGAAAAAACACCAAATCTAATTGGTAAGCCAAAGACAATAGATGGTCCAATTTCAGTATTGATCAAAGGCGCACATGAATACATTTTAGGAATTTTGGAGTCCGGAATAGAAATTCATTCTGGGTTTGTAACCAAATATAAAATTCCAGAACGAGCTGTAAAGGAGGTAATAACCAATGCAGTTATACATCGGGATTACCATCTGAAAAGAGATATCGAGGTGAAAATATTTGAAGACAGAATGGAAGTATTAAGCCCTGGCCTCTTTCCATATAATATAACCAAAAGAAACATCGGGTATGTAAGAGCTGATGGGTATAGAAATGATTTGCTTGTTAAACATTTGCGTGAGTTTCCTGACCCGCCGAATCTTGATAGGAATGAAGGTGTGCGTGCAATGCGCAGTGAAATGAATAAACAAAATTTATTTCCGCCGATTTTTTTCACCTATCCAAATTTGGAAGATTCAATAGAAGTTATTTTGATCAATGAAGAACGGCCAAATGAATGGGAAATAGTTTATACATATTTAAAAAAGAATAAGTATATAAACAACAGCAAAGCAAGAGAAATAACAAGTATTGTTCAGATCGATAAAATGTCTAAGCTGTTCAAGAAGTGGGTGCGGCAAGGTTTGCTGGAAATGATTATATCTAAAGGAAATGCACCAAAATATACGAAATATACTTTACCCAATAGTAATGAATTAAATGCATAGGGTTACTTGCAATAGCAAAAGCAAGTAAGGCGGAAAAACCCTATTTTAGGAGGGGAAAACACGATTTTACTTGCAAAACAACTAAAAAGCTATGGCTCTACACCCCAATTTCCCAAAATCACCTCATGAAATATTAGATCCACGTTATCGTTGGTTTCCCGCCGATGAAGCCTTGCGCGAAAAAGGCTACGATAAGTTATTACCCCCTCTAGTCGCTCAATTACGGAAAAAGGTTAAGGAGTGGCGAGATTCAAATTATAAAGGTGCAAGTGACACGAGCCTGACACTTTTAAGATGGTGGTTTCAAAAAGAACACCCAATTGAAAATAAAAATGGCGAGATGGTTCTTTTTAAATATTATTTTGCTCAGAGAGAAGCCGTTGAAACTATCATTTACCTTTATGAAATTGCGAAAGTTAAAGACAGATATGATTTACTCCGTTTTGATAGCTCGGAAGCCGTTTCCGCCGGAATGTTTGAGGAAACATGGTTGCGTTTTGTAATAAAAATGGCTACGGGAAGCGGGAAAACCAAAGTTTTAAGTCTGATTTTGGCTTGGAGCTATTTTCATAAACTCTATGAGGAGAATTCCACCCTTTCAAGAAATTTTTTGGTTATCACTCCAAATATAATTGTTCTTGATCGTATTCGGACCGATTTTGACGGACTTAAAATATTTTTTGAAGACCCTATTTTACCGGATAATGGCTTTGAAGGGCAAAATTGGAGAAATGATTTTCAACTCACTTTACACATTCAGGACGACGTAGCCATTACTAGAAAAACTGGGAATATTTTTCTTACAAATATTCACCGTGTTTATGATAGCAATGATCGCGTCGCCAGTTTTAGCGATGGTGATACCAGTGATTATTTTCTTGGAACAAGACCAAACGGGAAAACGAATGACTCAAAAACCGATTTAGGCGAGATTGTGAGGGATATCGATGAGCTCATGGTTCTTAATGACGAAGCGCACCATATTCATGATGGAAAATTGGCATGGTTTAAATCTATCGAGGACATACACAATAGGCTAAAAATGAAGGGTAAGGAATTATCTTTGCAAATTGATGTTACTGCGACTCCGAGACATAACAACGGGGCAATTTTTGTTCAGACCGTTAGTGATTATCCTCTTGTAGAAGCTATTTATCAGGATGTCGTGAAACATCCGGTTTTACCTGATTCCGCAAGCAGGGCTAAACTTCGGGAACATCAAAGTTCAAAATTCTCAGAGAGGTACAAGGACTATATCCATCTTGGCTATTTGGAGTGGAAAAAAGTTTACGATGAACATACTAAGCTGGATAAAAAAGCAGTTCTCTTTCTAATGACCGATGATACGAAAAATTGCGACGAAGTGGCTGAATATTTAGAAAACACTTATCCTGAATTAAAGGGTGCCGTTCTAGTTATTCATACGAAAAATAATGGTGAAATTGCAGAGAGCGTTACCGGAAAAAAGGAAGAGGAATTGAAGTTATTAAGACAAGCGGCGCACGATATTGATATGTCCGATAGTCCATATAAGGCGATTGTTTCCGTTTTGATGCTTAAAGAAGGTTGGGATGTTAAAAATGTTACTACTATAGTGGGATTGCGAGCTTATACTGCTCAAAGCAATATTTTGCCTGAACAAACTTTAGGACGCGGCCTTCGCCTTATGTATAGAGATCCCGGCTTGCAAGAGATGGTAAGCGTTGTCGGTACTGATGCTTTTATGGATTTTGTTGAGTCTATAAAAAATGAAGGAGTCGAACTTGAGCACCAAAGCATGGGAGAAGGCTCTAAGCCAAAGGCTCCTCTTGTAGTTGAGGTTGATAACGAAAATGTCAAAAAGGATATTGAAAAACTCGATATTGAAATACCTGTTTTAAGTCCACGCATATACCGAGAATATAAGAATCTTTCAAATTTGAATGTTGCCAATTTTGATCACAAAAAAGTTGAACTGAAAGATTTTCCGGAATCTGAACAAAGGGAAATTGTTTTTAGAGATATTACGAGTGGCGAAATAACCCATAAAACAGAGCTTGATAGTAATTTCGTGCCAAACTATGAAAATGTCATAAGATATTTTTCTCAAATCATAATGAAAGAATTACGCCTGGTGAGTGGATATGATGTTTTGTATGGGAAAGTGAAGGAATTTATACAGAAATACCTTTTCAATAAGCCAATAGACCTTGATAATTTGAATTCTCTGCGAAATTTATCTGAACTTGAGACAAGCAAAACTGTTATTGAGACTTTTAAGCGAAAAATAAATGACCTTACAATTCAGGATAAAGGTGAGGCTGAGATTAGAAATTATATAAAAGTTAGCAATAGTAGACCGTTTGTAGTGAAGGATCAGGGCTACATTGTTCCAAAAAAGAGCGTATTTAATAAAGTTGTGGGAGACAGTCATTTCGAGTTGGAGGTGGCCAATTTTTTAGAGGGCTGTGAGGATGTTATTTCGTATGTAAAAAATTATTTTGCGGTTCACTTCAAAATTGATTATCGAAACGCCGATGGTGATATTCGTGATTATTATCCTGATTTTGTAGTGAAAGTTTCAACAAAGGAAATCTATATAATTGAAACAAAAGGGCGCGAGGACTTGGATGATGTTGAAAAAATCGCTAGACTAAGGCAATGGTGCGATGATGTAAATAAAGTTCAAAAAGAAAAAGTTTATAAAATGCTTTATGTTAAGCAGGAAGCTTGGGAGAAACTTGAAAGGAAGCCTGGATCTTTTCAAGAAGTGGTAAATCTATTTAAGTAAAAACTATCTTATGACTACGATTGCAGAGCTTAGAAAGCGAAAGAAAAAATGGCTGGAAGATACCCTTAGCGCCAATCAGCTAAAGAAGGAGTTGAAGTTATCCCGGAACGAGATCGACAAAATTAAGCCTGAAACTAAATGCGGCAAAACTCGATATCAAAAGAATGAAGTATCGTGGTTTTTAAAAATAAACAAGCAAGATTAAATATTTAGCAATTTTTAGCCAAAAAGTCAAATCCCCAAAACCCCTCACCACATGCCCCCAAAAACTCTCACCACCGAAATCATCCTCGAAAACGACCTTTTTCGCCTGAAAAAAGACCGTCTTCAAAAAGAAAACGGCGAAATCATCGAAGAATATTATACGATTGATCGCCCGGACGTAGCCATTATCGTCACTATAACCAAAGACGGCAGGCTCGTCCTCCTCGATCAATACCGACACCCGATCAAAAAATCCGGCATCGAAGTACCCGCAGGACATATAAACAAAGGTGAGCCGATAGAAGAAGGCGCCAAGCGCGAACTACTCGAAGAAACCGGCTACAGCGCAGCAAAATTCACAAAAATTTACGAAAACTACGCCTCTATCGGACTGCTCAACCAAAAACTGCATTTTTTCCTCGCCACCGAAGCCGAAAAAAACCACGACCAAAACCTCGACAAAGACGAAGAACTCACCGTCACTCTAAAAACCTGGGAAGAAACGGAAAAATTGCTTGTAGAAGGACATATTCAGGATATAGACTCTGTTGCGGCAATTCTGCTGGCCAAAAAATATCTGCAAAATCCGACCGGCCACCCTTAAACAAGTAAAAATGGAGGGAATTTATCTTGATCACGCCGCCACAACTTATCTAGCTCCGGAGGTTTTACAAGCAATGCTCCCCTATTTCACCGAACTTTACGGCAACGCCGAATCGGTCCATTTCCAGGGCAAAAAAGCCAAAATCGCCATCGACTCCGCGCGCGAAGAAATTGCAAAACATCTAAACTGCAAATCATCAGAAATCATCTTCACCTCCGGCGGCACAGAATCCAATAATCTCGCGATTTTCGGCACAGCTTACGCCAATAAAGGAAGGGGCCGCCACCTCGTCACCTCCAAAATCGAACACTCATCAGTCACAAACTGCTTCAAGGAACTTGAAAAAAAAGGTTTTGAAGTAACCTGGCTGGAAGTCGATAACGAAGGCTTCATTTCGCTGGGAGACCTAAAAAAAGCGCTGCGAAAAGACACAATGCTCGTGTCCATCATGTACGCAAACAACGAAATCGGTACCATATTGCCGGTCAAAGAAATCGGCGAAATCTGCAAAGAACAAAACATTCCATTCCATACCGATGCCTGCCAAGCCGCAGGAGCGCTATCGCTCGATACGCAAGACTTAAACCTCACCTTACTCACCCTAAACGCCAGCAAAATTTACGGCCCCAAAGGCATCGGCGCTCTCTACATAAAAACCGGCCACGAAATCAAACCCACGCAATTTGGCGGTTCGCACGAAAGAAACATCCGCGCCGGCACACACAATGTTCCGGGAATCGTCGGACTGGCAAAAGCTCTACAACTAGCCCAGGAAAACCGCGAAAAAGAAAATGCCCGACTAATAGCGCTAAGAAACAAACTGATCACAGGCCTGACAACAATGATTCCCGAATGCACATTAAACGGCCCAAAAAATCTGCGCCTGCCTAACAATGTCAATATTTCAATCCGCGCCGTACATTCCGCCGACAGTGTCCTACAGCTCGACGAACTGGGAATTTATGCCTCGCCAGGCTCAGCCTGCAAAGCCGGATCCAGCCAGCCGTCACATGTTCTTGAAGCCATAAATCTACCCAGAAATCTCCGCCACACCGCAATTCGCTTAACACTCGGCCACAAAACCACTGAAGAAGATATTGACTACGTTTTACAAAATGTCCCTCCACTTATTGAAAAAATGCGAAAATGCGCATAACAAACAAAAAAGAACTTGCAGGAGAAACTTTCGTCTTCATCTCAATCCTTTTTAATGCCCTGGAACCCATCGCAATCAACTATTCCGTAAAGTTGATTCAGCCAATTCTTTTCGCGGGCTTATATGTTTTTCTTTGCTCGATTCTCTTCCTGATTTACGTACTTGCCACAAAAACTTTCCATGAAATTTTCAACAAAAAAGCCTTCAAATATATTCTGGGCGTCACAGCCTTTATCGTCATCATCCCCTCAATCCTGATTTTCACCGGCTCAAAAATGACTTCGGGCATCAACACCGCCTTGCTTTTGCAAATTGAAGTATTTTTCACCCTTCTGATCTGCGGCGCCTTTTACAAGGAAAAAATCACCTCAAAAAAAGTCATCAGCTCACTGCTAATCGCCATCGGCGCAATTTTGATCCTTTACAACGGCAATTTAAATTTAAATCTCGGCGGACTACTGATAATCGCCGCGACAATTTTTTATCCCTTTGGCAACATGTGCGCCAAAGAAGCGCTAAAGCTTTCCTCTCCGGCACCGATACTTTTTCTGCGAACATTTCTGGGCGGCATCACACTACTTACAATCAGCTTCATATTTGAAAATAGCGCGCAACAATTCCTCCCTGACATAAAAACCATCTTCTTTTCCGTCATCATCTTGAGCATTTTAACAGTTGTCGTCGCAAAAATCTTCTGGTACAAGGGCCTAAAAAAACTGGAAATCGGCAAGGCAATAGCCATTTCCACCGCCTCCCCGGCCATCAGTCTTATTTTTGCAATGATCTTTCTCCGCGAAATTCCCACCATTTATCAAATCGCCGGCCTTACAGTCATCATCTTTGGCGTTTACCTTTTGACCAAAAAAACAAAGCTCGAAACAATTACCTAAACGATGTCAACTTCTTTTACCGATTTGCTCTTTCAAAGAAATCTTTGTACTGCTAATATAGCAATTACCCACTAGATATTGTGTGTTAAGCATAGCACATAATACTAAGGATTGAAAAGCCGGCAAAATCCCTCATTTTGCCCCGTACGTCTTCTTCCTCTCATTCCTGTGAAAAAGCTCTAAGAAACCTATTATATAATTTCCTCACATTATGTCCCCGATTCAAAAAATCAAAAAGCGCAGTGGAGAAATCGCTGACTTCAACCAAACAAAAATAGCTGAAGCGATCTGGAAAGCGGCAAAAGCAGTTGGTGGAGCCGACAAAGAACTGGCAAATCAGATCGCCAATCAGGTCACAGCAGTCATCGAAGTTTTTTTCAAAGATGAAAGCAATATTCCAAACGTCGAACAAATTCAGGACCTTGTCGAAAAAATCCTTATTGAAGGGGGTCATGCCAAAACCGCAAAAGCCTACATTCTTTACCGCGAACAACACAAAAAAATCAGAGACAGCCAGGAAGACATCCTCAATGGCAAAACTACAAAATTGCCCTTCTCCATCAATGCTTTGAGAGTTCTGGCAGGTCGCTATCTGATGCGTGATGATGAAGGAAATGTCTGTGAAAATCCCGAAGAAATGTTTGGCAGAGTGGCAAAGGCACTAGCCTCCGTGGAAAAAAACTATGGAAAAAAAGAAGAAGAAATTTCCAAAATCGAAAATGATTTTCGCGAAGTAATGGAAAATTTCAAATTCATCCCCGCCGGCAGAACACTGGCCAATGCCGGAAGCAAAACAAGACTCGTGGCAAATTGTATCGTACTGCATGCGACAGACAGCATGGATGGCATTTTTTCAACTCTGCATCAGGCCGCATTATTGCAACAAGCCGGATCCGGACTTGGCTTTCCCTGGCATCTGCTTCGACCGGCCGGACTGAAAACAAAAACGACCCAGGGCGTTTCTTCGGGACCTGTTTCTTTCCTCAAAGCCTACAACGAAGCCTTCAGCGTCATCAAGCAACAAGGCCGCCACGGCGCCAACATGGGCGTAATGCGCATCGATCATCCGGATATTTTAGAATTCATCGAATGCAAATGGGAAGAAGGAACACTGGTAAATTTCAATATTTCCGTGGGCCTTACAGATGAATTCATGCAACAAGTGAAAGAAAAAAGCCCTCACCCATGGCTTTGCGAATGGAACGGCAAAAAAATGAAACCGCGCCGCATCGTCAGAAACGATCGTGGAGTCTTTGTGGAAGCCATCGACGAAAACATCACAGCCTCTGAATTGATGGATAAAATAATCAATGCCGCCTGGCGCAACGGTGAACCGGGAGTACTTTTCCCGGACGCTGCAAACAAAACAAATCCAGTACCGGCTCTTGGCCGCCTGGAAGCCACAAATCCTTGCGGTGAACAATGGCTGCACGATGGAGATGTCTGCAATCTGGGTTCCATCAACCTCGCCAAATTTGTCAAAGACGGCAAAATCGATGAAGCAGGACTGATCCACGCCATAGAAATCTCCACCCGCCTACTCGACAATGTCATTGATCTTTCAAATTTTCCTGTGGAAAAAGTGAATTCTACTTTCAGAAACAATCGCCGTTTAGGACTGGGCATTATGGGCTTTGCGGACATGCTGTATCAACTACGCATTCCTTACAACAGCCAAGAAGGCCTTGCCGCAGCAGAAAAAGTGATGAAAATAATCAATGAAGCTTCACATAATTATTCCGAGAAACTGGCAGCAGAAAAAGGCTGTTTTCCAAACTGGGAAATCTCCATCTTCGGCCCAAAAGGCAAAAACAGAAAACAAAGAAACGCGGCAAAAACCACAGTTGCACCAACAGGTTCAATCTCAATGTTGTTCGACTGCAGTTCAGGAGTAGAACCATTTTTCGCCCTCGCTTATTACAAAGAAGTGATGGGCGGCCAAAAATTGCTCTACCTAAATTCTTTCCTTGAAGCGGAACTAAAAAAACTTAATCTGTACAAAGATCAGATCATCCAGGAAATACATAAAACCGGCAGCGTCCAGAATATCAAGGAAATACCTCAGGAAGTTCGCCGCGTATTTGTAACCGCTATGGATATCAGCGCAGAAGATCATATAAAAATGCAAGCGGCCTTTCAGAAATACGTAGACAACTCAATCAGTAAAACTATCAATTTCCCACATTCCGCCACGCGCGAAGATGTCCGCAAGGGCTACCTAATGGCTTGGGAAAGGGAACTGAAAGGTTGCACCGTCTATCGTGACGGCAGCCGCCAGGAACAAGTTTTAAATTTGAATAAAGAACCGCACGAAGAAATCCAGGCAACAATCCCCATGGAAACGGCTGAAATAGAAGAAGAAATGCTTGAAGCAGTTGGTGTTTCACAGCAGTTGCGCAATTTTGAAGAAGTCACCCCTCCTCCAATCAACGAAGAACTTTCGACGCAGACGTATGAAACTATACAACGAGGCGGAAGTTCCGAAGTTGACGCCGCAGGGCACGTTTTGCAACAAGTCCCCAAAGAGCGCGAACACAAGAACATCAATATTTCCTACAACAAAAAAGACGTCATAAAATCCAGGAAATGTCCAGAGTGCTCAAACACCATTCAGGTGGCTGAAGGATGCATGCTCTGCTTGAGTTGTGGCTTCTCCGCCTGCAGCGCTTGAGCAGGCAAAAAGCCGAATGGCTTTTTGCCTATGCCCTCACACTGCACTTGACTTTTCTGTAAAAATATTGTACCTTTCATCGCATTCAAATTTTAATTTTTTAACCCCAAACAATTAGAATTGAATACTAAAATCACTTTCAAAAATTCTCGATTAATATATTTCAGAGGACAGGAAAACATTCAGATCACAGACGCTTCAGAAATGGTAAAAAAACCGGAAGTTCCCTTTAAGAGTGCCGACAAAAATGTGCCCAAAATGAGCCAGGCCGAGCGCAATAAAATGGACAAAGAAAACTATAGCATTGAAGAAATCGCGGAAGAACGAAGAGACTTAAGGCACAAAGCAGACTCCAGACTCAACGACTACTACAAACAAAATACGCGTGAAAATACAGTAGTTGAAGAAAGCAGATACCTGGAACTGCAAAAACAATTGAAAGAATCTGAAACAGATGAAGAAATAGATAAAGTATTACTGGAAATAGACAAAATCCCTGCGGAAAACGATAAACTGAAAGAACAGGAAGTAGACGAAAACAAGGAAATTCCGGCAAACCACGAAAGATTAAAACCGCTGAAGCAAAAATGGCTGAAACTTTGTGATGACAACCTGCATTTGATTGGTCTAAATCAGCAGGAATCTTTCAAAAGATTTTTTGATGACCAGATGGAAAAAGGCGCCACCATAAAAAAAGCCAAAACCTTGATAAAAGACTTCGAAGGCGTTTATTCGCAGCATCCGGATGGACTTTTTCCCAGACGCGAAGTTTACGCAGATTTTAGAAAACTTTTTAACGAATACCATCTCGGCAATCCATTTAAAAGTTCGGATTACATCAAAAAAGAAGGCCTAAGCGAACGCCGCCCGTTTTTGGAAAATGCCAAAGAAGCCGACAAAATCCTCAGAACCACAAACGACCAGCTCTACACACCGGAAACCCGCAAACAAATAATGGGGCAAATCCTTGGGGTCCGGGGACTAAAAGGAGGGCTTAGCCCCTGCAAAAGCCCGAGTGAGCAAAAAGATCAGATCAAATTGCTCGAACAAGTCAAAGATCAGGAAAGTCAAAATTTTGTTCTCTTTAACCCGGGCAGCAACAGCATCAAAATCGGCAATCAAACAATCGAAAGAATGTCCAAGGCCACGCAGGACACCATCATGGCCGGATACAAAGGGAACACCGATCTCAAAATGCGTCTGGCTGCAGTACAGGATTGGCCAAAGCTGATGGAGAAAGAAGCAAAACTTTCCGAAGAACTCGGCGAACTTTACAAAGATGATTCCGCAGGCCTCGAAGAAGCGCTGACAACCTGGGTAAAAATGGACTATTTCGAAAAGCAGAAAGCCATAGAGAAACACAAAAAAATGGTCAAAGAGGAAACGGATAAAGATACGACCGAACGTGAAATGCTGCGCGACACCGCTTTTGAAAAAATCGATAAAGCCATCGACAAAGAGGATATTTCCAAATCAACAGCAATCAAATATCGCGCCTGGTTTGAAGATCCGACAAAAAAAACACCGCGCGAACTTGTGGAGCTGAAAAAAGCTTTCAAAACTTTGACAAGCACGGCGGAAACAAAATACAGTTTGAAAGCATTTGAAATACGTCACGAAGCATTCGATAAAAAAATAGACTATCTCAAAGACCTGAATCCCGAATTTCCCGAAGCGGAAATCAAAGACTTTGAGGATCGCTACCATAATGCAGGCTGGACACCGCGTGAAGAAATTCAAAAAGAACTGGACGAGGAAGTTTTGAAACAGGAAAAAGAAGCGGATGAAATAAAGAAAGTGGAAAAACAGTCAGCGCAAGCTTCAAAAAAAGAAGTGGATACGGAATATCTGAAAGATGGAGATAAGGCACTGGAACGAGCCAAAAATCTGATGGTAAAAAGTCCGGCGGAAGCCATGGGAATTTTAACTGAATTTTTGAAGCAACAACAAAGAGATAAAAAAGAAATTCCGGAATTATTACGATCAAAAATCACCAGTCTGATGAGAGCAATCAGTCATTTGATCGACGCTTTCGGACCGGGAGAACTGCTCGAAAAAGATACTGGAAAAGAACTCGAGGAGAGCGTTACAAAAATAATACAAACTGATGAATATCTGAAGCAAAGAACAGAAGAACATCAGGTTATAAGCCAAAATCTTGAAGGTGTAAGGCAAAGCGAAAGGCACCATCAGGGACAAACCGATACGCGTGAACGTGCAGAAAAGGAATCTGTTGAATTTTTTGAATCGGACCCTGAAGAACGACAAATTGCACAGTCATACTGGGAAGGCACAGACGATGGACATATTCTTCAGGAAAACGATCATGGAGAAGTCGTCAGTGATGAAGTCACAACTATCGTTATGGATGATGAAGATTACACTCGTGAAGAATTAACCGATCTTAGATCCGAAACTTACAGAAAAAATGAAGAATTACGAAACAAACAAGGCCTCACCGATGTTGAAATTCTGAGTAAATCAGGACAAACCATGTCATTTGATGCAGCGGAAGCAAAAAATGAACAAGACAAAGAAAGCCTGGCAAAAGAAATTCAGGAAGCAGCAGCACAAGATGCCGCGCCAAAACTTGGAAAACTTCTGGGCATGGATGACTTCGGCGCTTTTGAAGAACATGAACGCGTAGCCCTACACCGCGCCGCTATACAAAAAATCGAAGAACAGGACAAACAAAGAGTGGAAAAAACCTAAATCCAATTTCCCAATGGTTCTGGGTATCATCACAATCATAGTAGTCTGCCTGGTAATCATTTTTTTAAGCATCTCTTTTTACATCACCATTTTCGGCGGCGGCCCTTTTGTTCCAACACCAATGGAGGCTGTACACAAAATTCTGAAAGCGGCACAAATCAAAAAAAATCAGCAAATTATCGATATCGGAGCCGGAGACGGGCGATTCCTGCACTTTGCCGAAAAAGATTATGGCGCAAAAACTTTGGGCTTTGAACGCGACCCTTTTGTATATTTCATCGCAAAATTCCGTCAATTTTTCTTCGGCTGGAAAGGCAAAATAATCCGCGCAAATTTATTTAAACAAAATTTGAAAAAAGCAGACATAATTCTCTGCTACATGCTGCCAAGAACCCTCAAACGCTGTTTGCCGAAATTTCGCAAAGAACTGAAGAAAGGATCAAAAATAATTTCCTATACTTTTCAAGTTCCCGATTTAAAAGCGGCAAAAATCATCCCAAAAACAGACAAAATCGGCCGCATTTTAATCTACAAATTCTAAGTCGCCGCCTTTCTTATCCACAAAATTAATAAAAAATACCACAAAACCGCCAGATAAAAATTCATCCAACCGACATCAAGCGACGCAAAAGGCACAGCCGCAAAAAATTTCACCAGAAAAATCACAATCCACAAAAGAATATAAGCAAAAAACCCAATAAAAATACCTAAAAAATCAGCAACATAACTGGCCAAAACAGCCAAAAAACCAAAAAGCATCGCCAAAGGTATCAAAGGTAAAACAAAAATATTTGCCACAAGAGAAACAATGCTCAATCTTCCGAAATTCAGCAGAATAATCGGCAAAGCGCATATCTGAGCGGCAAGGCTCATAGAAAAAGACTCGCGTATCGCAAAACGCTCAGGCAAAATTTTTGCCAAAAAACTTCCGGAACGACCGATAAAAGCTTTTAAAATCCCGCCGAAATACACCAGCCCCATGGTAGCCAACACGGACAATTGAAAACCGACATCATAAACAAGCACCTTCGGATTCCATAAATTCATCAAAAATGCCGCCAAAACAAGCGCAATTTCAACAAAATACGCCCTGCCAAACATCACAGCCATTAGAGAAATCACGCCCATCACTGCTGCCCGCACCACCGAAGCGCTCGCTCCCACGAATAAAACAAATAAAACAACGCCGGCAAAAGAAGCCAAAACCTTCGCCCGCCGCGACAAAAATTTCAACAAAAATCCCATCACCAAAATCACCATCGTAATATTCCAGCCCGAAATCGCAATGATATGCGTCAAACCGGTAATATTGAATTTCTCCATCAATACATCATCAATCCCCCGCCGACTCCCCAAAAGAAGCCCCTGAAGTAACCCGCCATACGGCTCCCCAAAAATCCTCGAAATCCGTAAACTGAAATCGCCCTTTGCCTTATATAAATAATAAAAAAAACCACTTTTTAAATCATAATCCGCCTCTCCATCAACCCACTTCGAAACTTCCGCCCTGAAAATCACCCTGTAAATATCATATCTGGCCAAATACTTCCCATAATCAAAATCCCTAAAACCGCTTTCACTCTCAATAATCCCCGGCTCCTCCAAATTTCCGCTCACTTGCAAACAATCACCATATCCAAAAACCGGATAACGCGGCGCATTGACCAAAACTTTGCCGGAAACTTTCTGAAAATTTCTAAGCTCGCTCAAAACATCATGACTTTTCCAAATCATGATTTCTCTCATCTCAAGCACATACTTCACCTTATCCTCGCGCACATCGACCTCGTCCTTTATACAACCGCGCAAAGTTGCTTCACCCGAAAATCGCCGTACATCATCCTCAAGCAAAGCAAAAGACCAGAAAAACCTGAAAATCCCACAAACAAAAATCAACAAAAAAGCGCATAAAAATTTCCTCACCTCAAAAACATCCTTCAAAAGAATTTTCCAAAGAAAAAAAACCGTCAAAATCAGGACAAGAAAAATCCTGAAAAACTCCCCGGCCATAAACATTTCCCCCACAAAAATCCCCAGCAAAAAATCCCCTAGAAACACCAAAAAAAATTTCTTCAACAAACCGGCCATAAAAGCCACGCTAGCACTAAATCTTAAAATTTTCTTAAATTCTTTAAACTACCATGGCTCTTACCAATTGCACAGAAGCGACAAAATAAGTAAAATTCCCAAAGCAAGTTCTTTATTTTCCCTCAACACTTCAATCAATAAAAAAATGCTTAAAAAAACCATCAAAAAATCGATTTCACTCTTATTAATTACCCTTGTTCTAAGCCAGCTTACCCAATCAGCCTTCGCCAACTTCACCGACGTAAAGACCAGCCATAAAAATTTTGAAGCCATCAATTTTCTCCAGGAAGCGGGGATTTTAAATGGCTACACTGATGGCTCTTTCAGACCTGACAAAGAAGTCACCCGTGCCGAATTTCTGAAAATCGTCATTGAAGGATCGAACCTTGAAACCGACAATACCGAAGAAATTCCTTTCGAAGATGTTCATGAAACAGCTTGGTACTACCCTTACATCCAAAAAGCCTATCACGAACATTTCGTTATCGGCTACTCGGACGGCACTTTCAAACCTGAACAAACGATAAATAAAGTCGAGGCGCTAAAAATTCTGGCACTGGTCCAAAACTGGGAACTCTCCAAAAAATTAACCAAAAATCCTTTCAAAGACGTCCCCCGCCTAAGCTGGTTCGCCGAATACGTTGCCTACGCCAAAGATCACAGTTTACTTGAAGAAACGGGTGAAAATTTTGAACCATCAAGCCTCATGAGCCGTGCCAATATCAGTGAAATTATTTTCCGCACTATTGATAACACAAACGCCACTAAAGATGTTGAAGATACCACAGAGGATTCGACGGCAGATGAAACACAAGACACGGCCACCAATGCGCCTCCAGCAAACACCAATACAACGCCAAAAACTCAAACCAAGCTCGACTTCAAACCTGTCAATTTTGAAACTATCGAAGAGGATTTTTACTCAAAAATCATTCTCGATGAAAAAGCTCCCAACACCTTTTATCAGGGCGAAGTTTATATTTTCGAGGGCACGATCACTGCGGAAAACTACAAAACCGCCACTGTTTTTTTGGAAGACGACAATTCAAACACTGCCAAATATACAATTTTCAATGAAGCGACAAATGATTCATCTTTTGCAATTCCAGTTTTCTTCTCAAATCCCGGAAACTATTTCATGGGAATTTTACCGGGCGAAACGGGAAAAACAGCCGTAGCTGAAATTGCCGTTTTACCTTCATTACCGAAACCAACAGGCAAAGCGGAAAAACCTTCAAAAGCTCTAAACCCGGAACTGAAATTTAAAAATGACAAAACAAAAATCACTTTCAACGCAGACACCTCCACTTTGAAGAAAATCAATTTCACTCAAAATTCTCTTACCCATACTGTAATTTCCCGCCAAAATTTCGAAGAAATTCCGCTAAACTATGCCGATTTTGAAGATTTCACCAAGTCCAACATCAGCTACAACATCGAAACGGCACACCTCGAAAACACTTTACCGCTAACAATCGAAAGCGAATTTAGCGCAAGCGAAAGCAAAAGTTTCAAACCTCTCAATCACACTTTTTCCTACATCGACAGCAGTAAAATTTCAGCCACACCACCGGAAACGCTTTCAAGTATTGGCGAAATCAGCTTTTCCGGAACCTTAAAAGCCGATGCCAAAGAAAAAGCCTATGTCATAAAACCGGACGGCATGGTGGAAAGTTTCAGTCTTGAAACAACCGGCCAGACAGCAACAAGTTTTGGCAATACAATAATAAAATCCGGCGGAAAATTCACCTTCAATTATGTTCCCGAAGAAACCGGAACCTACATCATCGAAATCAATGACACGGAAGGTATCGCACTGATCAATCACCCGGTCTATATCGGCAAAGGCACACCGCTGCTCCCCGATTTCGGAGATTTAATGGAAAGAAGTTTTTTTGAAGGCACTTTAAGCCTTACCGGAGCCAGAAACGAAATGCTCAAAGCGATCAACAAAAGCCGCAAAGAAACCGGCCTCAATGAAATAAAATTGAAGGATGATTTAAACGATCTCGCACAAGGTCACAGCGATGACATGGCGACACACAATTTTTTCAGCCACATCAATCTCGAAGGAGAAAGCCCCGATGACCGCAGAAAAAAAGCCGGCATCAAAACTCCTGTAGGCGAAAATCTCGCCAAAGACGTTTCCATAGATTTTGCACATTACGGCTTGATGCGCTCAGCAGCTCACAGACAACTGATTCTCGACAAAACCTGGGAAACGGTCGGCATCGGCATATCTTTAAAAAATGGCTATTTGTACGTGGCGGAGGAATTTTCCCTCGCACCGATAAATATAGATGACTTGGAAGATTTCCGTGACGAATTACTGGAAAAAATCAATGAAGAAAGACAAAAAGCAAACATCGCCCAGCTCATTTACAGTACAAATTTGCAAAACGCCAGCGAATATCTCAATACAAAAATCATCGAAGAAGATACCACCGTTACCAATGAACTTTTGGGAGAAGCCTTAAAAACATACGGCATAACTGGAAATTCCCAATCCATCGGACGCAATTTCAACATCTGGAGCGAAATTCTCTCTTCAATCATTTCCGAAGAGGATCAGATCACAAATGATGCCTGGACCAGCATAGGAATCGACATCGCAATAGATACGGAAGGCAGAATTCAAGCCACAATCATTTTTAATCAACAATAAACAAAAATTCTGAATGGATTTTCAAATTCAAAAATTAAAAAATCTGGGAAAAAAATACACCATCACTATCCCAATTTTGGCCTCTCTGATCATCATTTTGATCCTTGGATACGGAATCGTAAAAGCCCTGAACAGTATCGATCTGGGAGTGCTTTTAAAAGTTGCCGGTGAAGAATTACAGCAGGACAATTACGGCCATACAAATTTTCTTCTGCTCGGAACAGGCGGAAAATTTCATGAAGGAGGCAATCTGACGGATTCGATCATTGTCGCCAGCCTGGACAATGAAAATAAACTTTTGACCATGCTTTCGATTCCGCGCGACCTCTACGTGGAAAACACGGAAATTGTCGATTCGCGTATCAATGAAATTTATTTCAACGCCAAAACAAAACTTGGAAGTTCAGCGCAAGGCCTCGAATATATGAAGAAAAAGGTCGAAGAAATCGTAGGCATACCAATCCATTACTGGATAAAAATCAACTTTCAGGGTTTCAAAGATCTCGTAGATGCACTGGGCGGAATTGACATCGAAGTCAAAGAAGCCATTTATGACCCTTTTTATCCGAAAGACGGAACTTTTCTTTATGAACCTTTCAGCATTTCCCCGGGACTGCACCACATGGACGGCGAAGTTGCGCTAAAATACGCGCGCAGCCGCAAAACCACTTCAGATTTCGACAGAGCGGAAAGACAGCAGCAAATTCTTTATGCCATCAAAGATCAGGCGCTCAAAACAGATACTATTTTTAGCAAAGACAAGATCAAAAACATCTTAACGGCACTCAAGGAAAATATTGAAACAAACATCAAAGTTCAGGAAATCCTGACTCTCGGCTCCTTTGCAAAAGATTTTTCACCCAATCAACTCGTCCATCGCCTAATTCACGACGATCCAACCAAATGCGGTGGCTTCGTCTATACACCAATGCGTGAAGCCTACAACGGGATGTTTGTACTGATACCGGCCGGCGGATTTAAATTTCTGCATCTCTATGCCGATTTGAATTTCAACACTCCAAAAATCATTCCGGCAAGCGACAAAATCCACATTTTAAACGGTACGGGAAGCGCTGGCACTGCCGGCGAAGCCAAACAGATTTTCCAGCGTTTTTGTTTCGACATCACCCGTTTTAGCAATGCCAGATCAAAAGAACTCAAGGAAACAACTTATTATTATCAAATACGCCTGGATGAAAACGGCGAAGCCACAGAAACACCGGAACCTCTCTCAATTCAATTTTTACAAAAACTGATACCCGGAAAAGTAAGCACGGAAATTCCTCAAGAGTACATCACCGAAGGCTATTTCAATAGCGCAAATGTGCTACTGGAAATCGGCGAAGATTACATCAATTCGCCAGATTATTTAAACGATCCTTTCTATTATTTACCAGCCGCGCCCGCAACGCCATCAAAACCGGTAGCACCTGAAGTCGCCACCGAAGCCACAGACGCATCAGACACACCGGCCACAGATGCAACTTCATCAACAACTCCCCTCTTCGATGCAGCAACGACTGAATAAATTTATCGCATCAAATAGCGCTCTCTCGCGACGAAAAGCCGATGAGTTGATCAAAAACGGCCTGGTTAAAATCAACGGGAAACAAATCAATACTCTGGGAATCACCATCGATCCTGAAAAAGATGAAATAGTTATTGACGGCAAAAAAATCACAGCGGCAAAAGAAAGCGAAAAAGTATATTTTGCCTTAAACAAGCCGGCAAATTTCATTACATCACGGGCGGATGAACTCAATAGGCAAACAATCATGTCACTGCTGCCACAAATACCAAATCTGAAACCTGTTGGCAGACTGGACGCCAAAACCGAAGGTCTGATTCTTTTGAGCAATGACGGCGACTTTATCAATCGCCTAAGCCATCCGCGCTTTGAATGTGAAAAAGAATATCTGGTCAAAATAGCCGGCCGTTTAACCGAAGAGGAAAAACAAAAACTTCAAACCGGAATTTTAATAAAAGAAGAAAATGGTTACAAAAAAACTTCCACGGCCAAAATAAACATTGTGGAAGAGTCAAAAAAAGCCTCAACACTCAGAATAACAATTCATGAAGGACGCAATAGACAAATTAGAAAAATGTTTGCCGAAAGCTTACATGCTGTGAAATACTTGAAACGCCTTCGCATAGGCAAAATTTATTTGGGATCACTCAAAATCGGATCCTATCGCAAACTAACACAAGCCGAAATCGATGCTTACAAGTCTGCTTAGCCTTTACATTACGAGTTTGATCAGCCCACAGCTGCCCAAAATCACTCCAAAAACGTTCGACAATAAAGTTGTCACCATCAAAAGTGCCGCTTTGAATCTGGAAAATCTGATCAACGGAAAAAAAATTCCCGTCAAAAATCCCTATTTTATAGCTCCGGTGATTGAGGCCGCGGGAGTAATTTCAGTTGATAGTGAAACAGGTACAGTTTTATATGAAAAAAACGCCCACCAAAAGCTGGCTTTTGCCAGTATCACAAAGTTAATGACAATACTGATCGTTCTGGAAGAAAATAATCTAAGCGACACGGTCAAAATCTCCGGCAACGCGGCAAACACCGAAGGTTCCAAGATGTTTTTAAGAGCCGGAGAAGAAATCGCTCTGGAAAACTTGATTTATGGCGCAATTATCGGCTCAGCCAATGACGCGGCAACCGCTCTGGCGGAACACAATGCCGGCACGGTCTCGGCTTTTGTAGAGAAAATGAATACAAAAGCCAAAGAACTCGGACTTTTAAATACGCATTTCAGCAATCCTGTAGGGCTGGATGATAAAAATAATTACTCCTCCGCCTATGATGTGGCAAAAATGGCGCAATATATCTATAAACACAGCTTTATCAGACACGCCGCCCAGCTCAAATCTCTGGAAGTAAAATCAATTTCCGGGAATTTTACTCATAAGCTTGAAACCACCAACGATCTCTTGAGCGATGAACTTTTCAAATTTGAAGGGTTAAAAACAGGAAGTACCAACCTTGCTGGCCTTTGTCTAGTCTCTTATGTTGAAAATGACAATGGCAATGAAATCTTAACCGTAGTGTTAAACTCACCGGCACGCTTCACCGAAACCAAAATTTTGACCGATTGGACTTTTAGAGCCTACAAATGGTAAATCTCAAAATATTCACACTTCAATATGCAACTTGAAGCACTGACAAAAGCGGTTGAAAACCTCTCATTGATCTTGGGCTCCGGAACATTAGCTTTCGCAATTTTTGTGGGACTTACTCCTTTTTTCCATAAACAATTGATCCGTTTCCGTATAGGCAAACAAATCCGTGAAGATGCGCTAAGCGGCGAAAAGGCAAGCCTTTTCGCCGCCCTTCATGCCAAAAAATCCGGCACCCCAACCATGGGCGGTTTGCTCATCTGGGGCACGGTTTTAATAGTAGTGGCGATCTCAAGACTACTATCCGCCATGGGTTATTTTGATCATTCTCTCCTAAATCGCAAGGAAACCTGGATTCCAATATTTACACTCGTCACCTGCGGCATTCTTGGAGCAATTGACGATTACATCAACGTCCGTGGCATCGGCAAAAACAAAGGCCTAAGCGCCAAATTCAAGTTATTCTGGCTGATACTCTTCTCTAGCGTAGGGGCTTATTGGTTTCATTATAAACTCGGATTCAATGAAATCGCCATTCCGATTCCCGGAGCTGAAGCGCTTCAGCTCGGCATTTGGTACATTCCAGTATTTATCTTTGTAATTGTATCAACAGCAAACGCCGTGAATTTCACAGACGGACTGGACGGGCTCGCCGGAGGTCTTCTCATCATGGCTTTTGGCGCTTTCGGCATCATCGCTTACATCAAAATGATGTTTATTTTGGCAGCCCTTTGTGCAGTTATAAGCGGCGCGTTATTGGCATTTCTGTGGTTCAATGTGCCGCCAGCAAAATTTTACATGGGCGACACAGGTTCGATGGCGCTGGGAGCAACCCTAGGCGTCATCGCAATGCTAACGCAACAAACCCTGATCTTGCCTATAATCGGCTTCATCTTCGTAATTGAAACCATTTCAGTAATTATCCAGCTTACATCCAAAAAAATCTTCAAACGCAAAGTTTTCAAAATCGCGCCAATCCATCATCATTTCGAACAATGCGGCTGGCCGGAATTTACAGTCGTTATGCGCTTCTGGATCATTGGCGGAATTTTCACAGCCTTCGGCCTCTTATTAGGACTCATAAATTTATTATAGAAAGCCGAAAATTTCTGAAAATCGCTATAATACTATGAAGCTATACTGCGATGAGGAAGTGTCGAAATCGACACCGTATTACACTATTTTCAAAATTTTCTAATGTAAAAGCGGGTCCAAAAGCTTATCGCCCTCTATCTCCACTCCATACTCTTCCACAAGCGGAAAAACATTTTCATCAACCAAAGAAGAAGCAGACGGCAAATCAGTTGCCTCAACCGAATCCGAAACTACGGCTTCACTCTGTAGATTCACCTGGGAAACCTCCAGAAAATCAGGTGTAATATTTGTTGCCTCAAACCTTGCAATATCCGCAATCACATCGACAAATTTATCATCATACTGATACTCATTCACAACATTGGTAATTTCCTTCAAAGCTTCACTATCGCCCTCAAAATACCTATCCAAAGCCTGTTTCGCCTTGATTTCAACTAATTCCTTATCATTCCTGGCAGACAAGAGTTCAAGCTCTTCAACAACTTCTTTCGCCTTAAAAGTACGCTGCTCCTTCGTAACAAGACTCAGAACCTTTTTCTGCGATAAAACCTTATCCTCCACATACCTCTCAAGCTCTGATCCATAATCAGCATCAGTAACCTTTACTTCAGCAACCAAATCATAAAAAACACGAACCTTGTCAGCAAAATCGGCAAGAGCAGATAAAGCCTGCGCTTCTCTTTCAGTTGTTAAATCAGGATTTCCCAGTTCAATCTGAGCCGCAACAAAATTTTTCTCAGCCAGGTCCAATTCTATTTTGCTTTGCTTTACATCATCAATTGTCAAAAACAATAAAGTTTTTTCACCCAAAGTCTTGGAAAAAGACAGTTCATCGTAGCCACTCATTCCCAGGCTTTCCATTTTGGCCGCAAGAAGCCTTTCTTCCACTTCAAGCAAATATTCCTGATCGGAACTCAAATTATCAACTACCCAACTTGCCATCTTATCCTCCTCGCCCACTTCCTCAATTTGCAAAGTTTTATCAGCATTTAAGATCACTTTTTCACCGCTCAAAACCTTGTCCTCTGCCCTTGGAGTGCTGTAATGAAGAGTATGCTTATAAACATCAACCGTCACCTCATTTGCCGAAACTTTGACATTAAAAGCTCCTTTTTGCGTAGAAAGCCTCAAGTCCTGAGCATCAACGACAAAAGAAGATTGCTGTAAAGGCAAATTCACCACCCTTGACCATACCTCGCCCTCAAAAACTTCAACCTCAACATAAGTCTTGGCAGCGCTATCTTCAGGCCTAAACAATTTTTCAACACTCAATTCTGTCAAATCCCTAAGACGGGAAACAGTATCATCAAAAAATTTAATCGTCGCAAAACCGCCACTCTTAGTAACCACACGATCCTTTTCAAAAATCTGCATTCCCATATAAGGCTTGATACTTTTACCATCACGCAAAACCTCCACATCACCGACAAACTCATCAAGAGTCGTAAATGCTTTCGCCAAGACAATCTTTGTGGAAACATTGAAATAACTCACCAAGGTAAACATCAACAAAAAAAGCATAAAAGCAGCAACAAACCGTTTTTGCCAGGCAAAGAAATTGGACCAGAAAAACCTCTTCTGACTTTGATTTTCAATATAGGCAAAAACACGCTCTTTGATGCGCATTTTCACAACAGGATCAACAAAAAATTCGGGAGTTTTTAAGCTGACCTGATTTAAAATTCTATTTTTCAAAAAATCGCGCCTCTCTTCGGGCAATTTTATTTCTTCAATCTTATACAATGCTTTTTGAAGTTCACAGATCTCGGATGATAATTTTTCTTTTTCAGTCATGCAATACTTTTAACGCTAATTGTTTGGCCTTGTTACAGCTAAAAACTATACTTAATACCTAAACTTTTCAGTTCATCTTTCAGAATTTTCAAAGCTCTGAATTGCAAAATTCGCACGCTTCCTTCGCTGCGTTTCATAATTTCGGCTATTTCCGCATTGGAAAAACCATTAATAAATTTATGAATAACAACATCCTGATAAGGCTTTTTCAAAACCCTCAAAGCCTTTTTCAAATTGGTGCTGTCAAGAAACTGCGCAACGGAATGAATCGGATTATGCTCGCGCCTGACATCGGGAATATTGGAACTCAATTCCTCAACAGCCTGATTTTTTGATTTCCGATAATAATCAACAATCAAATTATGGGCTATACGAAAAACCCAGGCCGAAAAAGTCTTCCCTTCACGATTTTTATAGCTATGAATATTAACCCACACTTTCACAAAAACATTTTCCACCAAATCTTCCGCATCCTGACGACTTACACGATAAAAAATATAGCGGTAAATCGGCCCGATCAAAATGTCATAAAGCGTAGAAAAAGCATCCTGATCACCTTTTTTCACGGCATCAACAAGATGTTCCATTTCCCCTTTTTTATTGCTCAAATCCAAACCGTCCATAAATTTTTTAAGTTTAGGGCACAAACTGTACAACAAATCAGCAAAAAATGGAAGCATCACCCGTTTTGAAGCATGTCCATCGCTCTTTGCACTTCCTCGCTGCTACCAATCAAAATCGGCGTTCTCTGAGATAAGCTTTCAACGTCTTTTTGAAGAATTCTTAAATTTCCATCAGTCGCCATACCGCTGCATTCTTCCATCAACAAAGCCATCGGCGCACATTCATACAATAATCTCAACTTCCCATCAGGCTGCTCATCATAACCCGGATAAGTAAAAATTCCCTTTCCTTTGAGCATAATCTGAGCAACATCAGGAGTCATTGCACCACTGTATCGAAGCGTATAATTATTCTCTGCCCAAAAATCAAGCAACTTCAAATAATCTTTTCGTTTACTGCAAGCCCTCAAATTACCAGGCGCAAACATTTTACCCGGCCCAACTTGCAAGTTCTCTCTCGTCAAAACAAATTCCCCGTCACTTCTTAGCAAAAACTCACAAACGCCATGACGCACTGTTAATAAAATTGTCGTTTTCGGACCATAAACCGCAATCATAGAAGCCAGCTGATTGTCACCACGCACTCCAAAAAAAGTTTTGGTCTTATAAATGCCAAAAATACTGCCAACACTCAAATTCACGTCCACCAAAGATGAACCGTCCAAAGGATCAAAACAGACACCATATTCGCCTTCCCCAACACTTTTCTCCTCCTCCATTTCTTCAGAAGCGACAATGCCAACGTGCTTATTTTGCTCCATTTCATAAACAATGATTTCATTTGCAATCAAATCCAAAGCCAGCTGTTCCTCGCCAAAAACATTTTGACTGCCCGCCTTACCATCATGTGATTTATCCATACTATCCGCAATTTTCTTCACACAATCGGCAAGACTGATGACAACATGAGTCAATTCTTCACCGACACCACTTTCCTCCAGATAATTCAACAATGTTTTCATGAAAATCGCTTAAAATTTACACAAACCAGCGTATCAAATCCAAAATTCGGCTTACATAAGCCCACTCATTGTCATACCAGGCCATTACCTGCAAAAAACCTCCGGGCAAAACCTTCGTACTTAAAGTATCAATAACAGCTGACCTCTTATCTCCACGAAAATCGATGGAAACCAAAGGTTCATCACAAGTCCCCAGAATACCTTTCAATTTTGAAGCCTCGTATTTTTTAAACATTTTATTGAGTTGTTCGGCAGAAACATGCTTCTTGAGCTTCGCGACCACATCAATACAGGAAACAGTTGGAATAGGAACGCGAAAAGCCATGCCGTCAACTTTACCTTTCAGGCTCGGAATAACGCGATAAATCGCTTTCATGGCGCCGGTTGTTGTCGGAATAATAGACTCAGTTGTAGCCCTGGCGCGACGAAAATCTTCCGGATTGGAATTGTCCAGTAAATTTTGGGTATAGGTAAAAGCATGAACGGTAGTGACAAAAGCCATTTCAACTACATATTCACTATGTAAAACCTGCAAAACAGGCGCCAAACAATTTGTAGTACAGGAAGCGTTGGAAACCACATCATATTCACCGGATTTAAAATCGGCATTATTCACTCCCATCACAATATTTGGCACACCCAAGTCATCACATGGCGCGGTAATAATCACTTTCTTGACACCAGCATCCAGATGATTTTTCACATCCGCTCTGGAAGTGAATTTACCCGTAGCTTCAATCAAAACATCCACATCATACTTTCGGAAGTCCAGATCGGCGGGATCATGAACCTGATAAACAAAAACTTTCTTGCCGTCAATTACCAAATCCGAACCTTCAACTTTAATATCATGATTGCATTTGCCGTAAAGCGAATCATGCTTCAGCAAATGAGCATGGCTCAAAGCATCCGCCCTGCTATTTATAGCCACAACTTCAATATCTTTCGTTTCCAAAATCTGACGATGGAGATTACGGCCGATCCTGCCATAACCGTTAATCGCAATTCTCACAGACATAATTATTGTTTATCGAGCATTTGTTGAAACTGACGAGTCAAAGCCAATGCAGCGGGAGTTTTTCTCTTCCACATATTACGTCCGAAAATAAATCCAAAACAGCCCGCATCCACACAGGCCTGAGCATTTCCCGTCAAATCATCATCATCTATTTCACTGCCGCCGCTAAACAAAACCGGAGTACCCTGAGCCGCAATCACCGCGCGCTTCGCGCGCTGCAGCCTCTGTTCATCCACGGACAAAGCCAGCAACTCTTTTTCAACACTTCTGTAATAACTCGGAACTTTATCGTTATCCACAATCGAACCTGTCGCCACCGGCAAATTTGCTTTAATCACGGTTGCTCCCATTTCCGTGGCCATACGGACAGCGGATTCAACCATGTAAGAACTCTCCTTGCCACCTTTGGCATCTACAAACTCTCCTCGTGGATAAGCCCAAACAATCAAAGGCATACCATAACGATCACATTCTTTGCGAACACTTGCCAACTGCGGCAAATCAACATCCTGGCGCGAACTGCCATAATACATCGTGTAACCGACAGCCACCGCCCCCAAAGCAACTGCATCCTCTACATAAGAAGTATGAACCGACAAAGGATTTGATTGTGAAGGAATCGAAGTTTTTCCGTTTATTTTAAGCACCAAAGGCACACTACCTGCAAGTTTTGTCCAATATCGCTTTGCCAAACCATAATGAATCGCCACAGCATTGTAGCCACCGCAAGCCGCCAATTCACAAATATAATCTGGATTTGCGCTGTCAGACTCGGCCTCTGCATGACGATTATCATGTTCCATAAACTGGTCATAAGGCAAAATCAAAGTCGTACCGCTTTCCCTAACCATTTGTCTCATCCGTGACATCTCACCGGGAGAATAATAATTCCTACGAAAAAATCTCATCGGATCATTTACACAGTCTTCTGAAACCGGCCTTTCGTGCGACTTTAGAGCATCTTTTTTCATATTTACGGTTTTTAAAATAGTTTCCATGGCAGTAAAAATTAAATGCCTTTTATTACCTGCACCTTAAATGAAAAAGATGAAAATTTCAATTTAATTCTTGGCAATTGTCGACTCCGCATGAAAATAAGAAACCCGCGAAGGATTTCTCATAGACCTTACCTTGGAAGATTTTTCGATATAATTCAATGATCTGACTGTGGAAATTTCCATATCTTTACGTTCATTCACGCGCAATAGTTCCTGATGTTTTGCCTCCAATGCATTCAAAACATAACCTTTCGTAACCTGCCTGGCGGAAAACATTAAGGTAATTATCGTTATCAAAGCCACGAAAACCACTAATGAAAATAGCAGAAAATATGGACCCATTTGAATTTGAGGCAAAAATCTTTTCAACCAATTTTTGGATACGACACCACGTGACAATACAAGCTGAGACATTTTTGAATGAGGTAAGGAATTTGGGGTAAGAGCTTTTATTTTAATTTTTGATAGGCGCGCAATTTTGCGCTTCTGGATCTGTTGTTTTCTTCAATTTCTTTTTGAGTGGGTATTACCGGTTTTTTGGTTAGAGCCTTCACGATTGGTTCTCCAAAGTTGCTATATATGGCATCTTGCCCCTCTGCCTTTGGACGCTCTAATCCTTTGAAAAATTGTTTTACAATGCGATCTTCAAGAGAATGATAAGAAATAATCACAATTCTGCCATTAGGTTTCAAAATCTCCATCGCCTGGGGCAAAACTTCCTTAAGCGCGGAAAGCTCATCATTAACTTCTATACGTAACGCTTGAAAAATTTTCGTGGCAGGATGGCCTTTCATGGCCTTCGAATACTTTTTCGGCACGATCTCCTCAATATAGTCTGCCAGCTCCTTCGTTGAACTAAATTTTTTCTCAAGACGGCGGGTACAAATATCTCGGGCAATTTTTTTCGCCAATCTCTCTTCGCCATATTCAAAAAAAATTTTTACCAAGCGACTTTCAGGATAAACATTGATCACATCGCCTGCGGTTAAAACATTTCTCTGATCAAAGCGCATATCGAGCGGCCCATCAGCCATGAAAGAAAAGCCACTTTCAGCAATATCCACATGAGGAGAAGAAAGCCCTAAATCAAGCAAAATCGCATCTACATTACCGGTAGAAGCCTCTGGAAAATGGCCAGATGCAAGGCATCCGGAAAATGTCGACCGCAGTGTACTGGAACGTACATGAGGATCGATATTTTTCGGCAACGCAGCAGATGGCCGTTTTCCAGAGGCTTCAGTAACCCTACTTTTCAAATATCGAAAATTGTCGTGTACATAAGTTATTTGATTCTTATATGCACTAAGGCCAATTTTAGCCTCTTTAAGATTGCGAGCATCCTGTTCAAAAGCGTATAAATACCCATTTTTTCCAATTTTTTTAAGAATAATTTCAGCGTGACCTCCAAGCCCCAAAGTCAAATCCGCAACCACTCCACCTTCTTTTAAATCCAAAAACTTTTCAACATCCTCCTTTAAAACTGGTATATGCCTCTTTTTCGATCTTGAGTTCAAAACTTGTGTACAAATTGTGTATAACTTTTTTCAACTAAAAACTACATTCTACTTTATAAATAAAGCAAAGCGCCGTCAACAAAATATAAACACCAAGAGTACACAAAAGATGATCGAAAATGCGCTAAAAACAAAAGGAATGGCTTAAAATAAACATTTACAAAATCGCGCAATTCTCATTGAACAAATTTAAGCCTATTGTCTACCTCAATTCTGCGCCAATTATTTATACTTTCAATTAACCCTTTAATATAGTTAAATTGCAGCATGCAAAATGAACTAACCGTCTTTTTTACCGCAATGATTCCGTTTCTTGACCTTAAACTCGCCATTCCACTGGGAACTGGCCTCGGACTTTCAGCTACATCAAGCCTGATCTTCGCTACCGCCGGCACAATAATTCCAGGAGCATTAATTCTCTGGCTCATAGGACCAATAACCAATTTTCTCTGCAAAAAATCAAAAACAATCAACAACTTTTTCAAAAAACTTTTCCATAAAACCAGAAAAGAACATAGTAAAAACTTTACAAGATATGGCGCACTCTTTCTAATCCTTTTTGTTGCTATTCCGATACCCGGCAGCTCTGCAGGCGCAGGAGCACTCTTAGCCTTTCTATTTGGAGTAGATTATTGGAAAGCTCTAAGCCTGATTTTTATCGGAGTTGTGCTGTCGGGAATCATCGTCACAGCCGGCACAGAATCAGTCATCGCTCTTGCAAGCCTTTTTAATTGGTAGAAACAGGGACTATCAAATCTCCTTGGCGCAAAACTTCCAAATTATCACCATTTACTTTTACAATAGTGGAAGGCTTATTGTGCAAAAGCTTGCCGCCGTCAACAATCAAAGAAGGAGAAGCGGCCAAAAAATCAGCAAAAGGTTTTTCGGAAATTTCATAACATTCCTTCTCCCCCGCCTTATTTGCGCTTGTCGTAATCAAAGGAGAACCGAAATTCTTGACCATTTCCTGACAAAAAGCATTGCTTGACCATCTTAAAGCCACAAACTCTTCACCAGAATTGAAAAAATCCGGCAATTTCTTTTTACAAGGCACAAGAATCGAAAGCGGTCCCGGCCAATATTTCTTTGCCAGATCAAGAGCCAAATCCGAAAAAAAACCATATTCCTGAGCCATATAAAGACCGTCCACCAAAATACTCAGAGGCTTCTTGAAATCGCGCCCTTTCAAAGCATAAACTCTTTCCACAGCTTTTTTATTGGAAATATCCGCACAAAGACCGTAACAGGTTTCAGTCGGATGCATCACCACTCCTCCAGACTGCAGAACAGCAATAACGCCGCCCATAAGCCGCCAATCACTCAATTTGATTTTTTGCAATGACATTCGCATAACGGCATTGGACAATATTAACCCACAAAAAGCAAACTTTTTCCTGAGAAAATTTGGGGATTTTCAACTATACTGCCGGCACTTTTTAACACCAACATCTAACCCCACAAAAAATGAAACTCAAAGTTGCAATCAACGGCTTTGGCCGCATCGGACGCCAGATTTTTCGCATCAACCTGGCAAAGCAATACTTCGATGTTGTAGCCATAAACGATCTGACAGACTCAAAAACTCTGGCCCATTTGCTGAAATATGATTCAAACTACGGCACAATCGAAAATGAAATAAGCAATACGGAAGATAGCATCGTAGTCGACACCAAAAGTTACAAAGTTCTAAAAGAAAGAGATCCCGAAAAACTGCCCTGGAAAGACCTTGGCGTGGATCTTGTGATTGAATCGACTGGTTTTTTTACAGACCGAGCAGGAGCGGCCAAACACCTGACAGCGGGAGCTAAAAAAGTGATTATATCCGCACCGGGCAAAGATGCTGATTTCACAGTTGTTTTGGGCGTAAATGAAGAAAAATACGACAGCGCAAACCATCACATTATTTCCAACGGTTCCTGCACTACCAACTGCCTGGCGCCGGTTGCAAAAGTGCTAAACGACAATTTTGAAATCGAAAAAGGCTTGATGACAACCATTCATTCTTACACAAACGATCAGCGCATTTTGGATTTACCTCATGAAGACTTACGCCGGACCCGTGCCGCCGCACTTTCCATGATCCCAACCTCAACCGGCGCCGCCAAAGCCATAGGACTCGTCCTGCCGGAACTGAACGGTAAACTCAACGGCATCGCGATCAGAGTCCCGACTCCGACAGTTTCCATAACCGACCTGACATGCGTGGTAAAAAAAGAAACCACAAAAGAAGAAGTCAACGCCAAAATGAAAGAAGCTGCAGAAGGCAGAATGAAAGGCTTTTTGGCTTACAACGAACTACCGCTGGTTTCCATGGATTACAAGCATTCCCCCCTATCTTCAATTGTGGATGGTTTATCCACCGAAGTCATCGGCGGAAATCTGGTCAAAGTGCTTTCTTGGTACGACAACGAATGGGGCTACAGCAACCGCGTTGTTGATCTTGTACAGATGGTCAGCGAGAAGTTTTAAGCTGTTAGTCCCGCTTGATTTCAAGCACTTAGCACTATATATTTCCAGGTGCTAATAATAGCCAAAAAATGTCCGAAGAAAGAAAACGCCTGGTGCTACAAGCCATCATCAAACATTTCGTCGAAACCGCGGAACCTGTAGGCTCACAGACGATTTTGGTTAGTTATAATTTTCATGTATCCCCTGCCACAATCCGCAACGACATGATGACTCTTGAAAAAGAAGGCTATATTTTGCAACCTCATACTTCGGCCGGCAGAATCCCTACAGACAAGGGCTACAGGCTCTATGTTGACGAAATGGCCGACTACAAAAGCGCCCGTATGCAAGCGCTGAAGGCTCTCAAAGAAATCAGCACCGAGCATGCAATCGTTAAAGTCCGGGAAAAATTATATGATGCCGTTTCATTGCTCGCAAAAGCCACAAATTGCGTATCATTTGCAACCACGCCCGATAATCCCCGCACTTTTTTCCTTGGCATGTCAAATGTCCTACGTCAGCCGGAATTTGCCCGCGACACCGTGCGGGCATCGGAAGTGATCGAAGTTCTGGAAAAACACGACAATTTTGTAAATACATTAAATGAATTGAACACTTCGACATCTGTTCGCGCTTTTATCGGCGATGAAAATATTTTGCCCCAAACCCAGAGCTGCAGCATCATTGTTGCGGAATATGAAAAAGACGGATTTAAAGGGTACCTCGGCGTACTTGGGCCTAAACGCATGGACTACGCTTACAACATTGTCCTTGTCGAAGAAATCAAAAAATTACTTGAATAATAATTTTTAAAAAATATGTCAGCAAAAAAAGACGACTCTGCAAAGCAGCAAACAAACCAAGAAGAAACGCTCGAAGATAAACTGAAAAAAGCCCAGGAGCAGGCCGATCAATCTGCCGCACAGTCCGGCGAAAACAGCGACGACACAGCAAAACTTCAGGAAGAGCTTACAAACATGACCGAGATGGCCCGTCGTGCCATGGCGGATCTGCAAAATCTGAAACGCCGCCACGAAGATGAACGCGGCCAGATAGTCACTATGGCCAACAGCCGCCTTATTGCGGATATTTTACCGATTCTGGATAATTTACAACGTGCAAAACAACACATTCCGGCAGAGATAACTGAGATGGAAAGCATCAAAGAATGGCTCAAAGGTCTGGAAATTTCCATCAATCAACTGGAGCAGGTTTTAATCAGCGCAGGAATAAAACAAATAGAAACCGTAGGTCAAAAATTCAATCCCGACTCTCACGAAGCGGTTGCACAGGACAAAGGTGAAAAAGACACGATCATCGAAGAATTTGAAAAAGGCTATACCTTAAGCGGTAGAGTGCTCAGGCACGCAAAAGTAAAGGTTGGAAACGGGGAATAAAAAGCGTACGTACGTTGACAAAAAAGCGTACGCGGTGTACAATTGGATTGTTTTTAACAAATCAACATGCAAATAACCGCATCGGGACTAAGACAAAACGTTTACAAAATACTGGATCAATCCCTTAAAACCGGCAAGGATGTGGAAATTATAAGAAAGGGTATGATTTTTAAAATAGTACCTCCGAAAAAAAGAGACAAACTAAAAAATTTACAAAAAAAGAAGATCATGCAATGCAAACCTGAATATCTGATACATCTTGACTGGTCATCCGAATGGAAAACCTGATTTTAATTGATACACACGTCGTTATCTGGCTTTATTCCGGAGAAATAGAGTTGTTTTCAGAGAAAGCAAAAAGAGAGATACAAGAAAACGAACTGGTAACATCACCAATTATAAAGCTGGAACTGCAATATCTCTTTGAAATCAAAAAAATCAGTAGAAAACCAAATGAAATTCTTGCAGAACTGCATAAAAAAACCGGCTTAAGAATTTTAAAATGCGACTTCGCAGAGTTGATAGAGGAATCATTAAAATTAAATTGGACACGCGACCCATTCGATCGCCTAATCGTAGCCCAATCTCTACTAACCAACATCAGACTGCTAACAAAAGACCAGACTATTTTGAAAAATCACAAACTAAGCTTCTGGGAATGATTAAAATTCTTCTCTCCATATAAATCCGCTTTTAAAATTACTTGACCCTTTACTTTTAGCACTCTATAATTCCGAGTGCTAATTAACTACTAAAATCATGTCAAAAATCATTGGAATAGACCTCGGAACAACCAATTCATGCGTCGCGGTAATGGAGGGCGGCGACACCACGGTAATACCAAACGCCGAAGGCGCTAGAACCACTCCATCAGTTGTCGCGATCAAAGACGGTGAGCGCCGCGTCGGTGTCGCCGCCAAAAACCAAGCCGTAGTAAATCCCGAAAACACTATTTATTCCGCAAAAAGATTTATCGGCCGCCAACACGAAGAATGTACCGAGGACATCAAAAAAGTTTCATACAAATGCGTCAAAGGCAAAGCCGGCGAAGTGGAAATCGTGCTGGAAAATAAAGAAAGACGCCCCGCGGAAATTTCCGCCATGGTTTTGCAAAAATTAAAGGCTGATGCCGAGGCCTATCTCGGCCACGAAGTGAAGGAAGCGGTCATAACAGTTCCCGCATATTTCAATGATTCCCAAAGACAAGCCACAAAAGATGCCGGAAAAATCGCCGGACTGGATGTAAAACGTATTATCAATGAACCGACAGCGGCAGCTCTTGCCTACGGCATCGACAAAAAAGGAGGCGAAAAGAAAGTAGCCGTTTACGATCTTGGCGGCGGAACTTTTGACATATCCATTCTTGAGCTTGGCGAAGGCGTTTTTCAGGTAAAAGCAACAAATGGCGACACCCAACTCGGCGGTGATGATTTTGATCAGAGAGTTATGCAATGGATTATCGATGAATTCAAAAAAGAACAAGGCATCGATGTTTCAAAAGACAAACTGGCGATTCAGCGCATCAAGGAAGCTGCGGAAAAAGCCAAAATCGAGCTTTCTTCATTGCACGAAACCACCATTTCACTCCCCTATCTGACAGTTGACGCCAACGGTCCGAAAAACTTTGAGACCAAATTGACCCGCTCAAAACTGGAAGACCTGATCGCGGATCTGATCGAAAAAACCGTTGAACCGTGCAAAAATGCGATGAAAGATTCCAAAATCTTTGCCAGCGATCTGGACGAAATTATTCTGGTCGGTGGCTCTACGCGCATTCCCGCCGTACAGGCAAAGGTAAAAGAAATTTTCGGCAAGGAACCACATAGAGGACTCAATCCCGACGAAGTTGTCGCCATCGGCGCAGCGATTCAGGGCGGAATACTAAGCGGCGATAGCAGCGTAAAAGACATCTTGCTTGTCGACGTCACTCCCCTTTCATTGGGAATCGAAACGCTCGGCGGCGTAAATACTGTCTTGATCGAACGCAATTCCGCTGTGCCAACTTCAAAATCGCAAGTGTTCTCCACCGCAGCAGATAGCCAAACTTCGGTTGAAATTCATGTGGTTCAAGGCGAACGCCCCATGGCTATTGACAACAAATCCCTCGGCAAATTTATCCTCGATGGCATTCCACCTGCTCCACGCGGAGTACCACAGGTCGAAGTGGAATTTGATCTCGACAGTAACGGAATTTTGAATGTAAAAGCCAAGGATAAAGCCACGAGCAAAGAGCAGCATATTACAATCAGCGGCAGCTCGAATATTTCCGAAAGCGAAATCAATAAAATGCGCGAGGAAGCGGAAAAATACGCCGAAGCAGATAAAGAGAAAAAGGAAATGGTCGAATTTAGAAACAAAGCTGAGTCCCTTGTTTTACAATCGGAAAAAACCCTGAAAGATGCGGGCGATAAAGTGAAAGATGATGTAAAAAAGCCGGTAACCGAAAAAATCGAGGCGATGAAGAAAGCTTTGGAGAAAAAAGATGCCGGCGCTGATGAAATAAAAGAAGCCTATGAAGCACTTAGCACTGAGATTCAAAAGGTCGGGGCGGAAATGTATCAGGCTGCTCAAAGTGAACAAAAGGGGGCGGAAAGTGACGCGGAAGGCGAAAGCGCGCCTGGCGATGCACCCTCCGGCGATGACGAAGACGTGAAAGTTTACAAAAAAGGCGATAAGAAAGAAAAAGAGGAAGAGGTCGTGGAAGCCGAGGTTGTAGATAAAAACGAAAAGAAAAAGGACAAAGAATAAAAGTTTCTAAAAAGTATCCCCGGTGACAGCGAGGATACTTTTTTGCAAGTGCCACAGTCATGATCTTGCGACAAAAAATCAAATAATCTATTATTCAGCCCGACATTAAAAAAATCTCACATGCAATTCTTCCTCGACACCGCCAACATCGATGAAATCAAAAAATATGCCAAATGGGGAATGATCGACGGCATCACTACAAACCCCAGCCTGATGGCCAAAGAAGGCGTCTCTTTGGAAAAACGCATCAAAGAAATAGCCGCGGTTATCGACGGCCCGATAAGCTCCGAAGTTATCAGTACAGATCTCAAAGGCATGATCGAAGAAGGCAAAAAAATGTCCAAATGGCATCCAAATGTCTACATAAAAGTCCCCATGACTCCAAACGGCTTGATGGCCTGCAAAGCTTTGCGTTCAGAGGGAATCAATGTAAATGTCACTCTGATTTTTAGTGCCAGTCAGGCGATTTTGGCGGCAAAAGCCGGTGCAACTTTTGTTAGCCCTTTTATCGGGCGGCTCGACGATATTTCCGAAGACGGCATGTCACTCATAGCCGACATCATGCAGATTTTTGAAAATTATGAATTTGAAACCAAGGTTTTGGTCGCATCGGTAAGGCATCCGCGCCATGTTGTGGATTCCATGCTAATCGGCGCTGATATCTGCACCATGCCGGAAACGGTTTTCAGTAAATTGATTCAACATCCTTTGACCGATATCGGAGTTGAAAGATTTTTGAGCGACTGGAAAAACGCCAAGAAAAAGTAGGGCATTAAAAATCATCATGATTAGTTTGAATTTCGAAAATCTTGTTTCCGTAACCAAAAAACACGGTTTATCTTTGGCGGAAATAAAAAAAGATTCAGAAAAAATTCCAAAACTTCTTGAGCAGATAAAAAAACGTAATCAGGGGTTTTACGAAATCCTCGACGACCGCGAAACAGTCAAAAAAATCGCCACTTTCGCCAAAAAAATAAAAGGAAAATACAAATCCATTGTTGTCCTGGGAATCGGCGGCTCGGCACTGGGAACAATTTGCCTGCAACAAAGCCTAAAACATTGCTTTGAAAATGAACTGAAAAATTCAAAAACGCGCGAAAATACGCCAAAACTTTACGTCCTGGATAATATCGATCCACAACTCATCAGCGAAATCGAAGACATTATCGACTACGGCAAAACCCTTTTTATCGTAGTAACAAAATCCGGCACGACACCTGAAACTTTGAGCCAATATTTTTATTTCCGTGACAAAATACGAACAAAAAGTTCGCATAAGTTAAACGCCCATTTCGTCTTCATCACCGACAGGCAAAAAGGTCGATTGCGACAAATCGCCAACGAAGAAAAAATAACAACTTTTGAAATTCCGGAAAATGTTGGGGGCAGATTTTCCGTACTGACTACAGTCGGACTGCTGCCTGCAGCACTTATCGGCATCAATATCGGAAAACTGATCGAAGGCGCAAAAACAATGTGCAAGAAATTTTTCAGCAAAAACTTTACGGAAAATCTGCCTTATCAAATCGCAACAATCCAATATTTGCTCAATAAAAAGGGCAAAACGATAAACGTCCTAATGCCCTACAGCCAAAAATTAATCCGCTTTGCCGACTGGTACAGACAGTTACTTGCCGAAAGCATCGGCAAAAAACTAAACAACAAAGGCAAAGAAATTTTCGCAGGGATAACACCAATAAACGCCCTCGGCGTCACCGACCAGCATTCACAATTGCAACTCTATAGCGAAGGCCCGAACGACAAATTAATCATTTTCATTGAAGTGGGAGCTTATGCGAACAAAAAGTTCGCAAAACTGGAAATCCCAAGCGCTTTTATGGGCAAAAAAATCACCTTCCATCACCTCCTGCAAACCGAAAAAAACGCCACAGTCCAAGCACTGACACAAACCAATCGCCCAAACATCACTCTAAAAATAAATCAGATCGACGAAAACACTTTAGGCGAACTCTTCCTGCTTTTCGAAGCCTCCATCGCTTTCCTCGGCGAACTTTTCGACATCAACGCCTACGACCAGCCAGGAGTGGAACTTAGCAAAACGCTGACAAAAAAGTACCTCGCGCAAAATTGAAAATTCGATTAAAATTCCGCCATCAATGCTCACTTCCCTGCCAAAATTCGGCGAAAATCTTGAAATAAATCACCTCGATTTCCTCAAAGCCATAACAAAATCGGCCAGAAGTTCCATCCTGCAAATGGTCACAAACGCGCAAAGCGGCCACCCTGGCGGATCGCTTTCCTGCATCGACTATCTCGCGGTTCTTTACTCTTTTTTGATCAGCCAGACCGGTGAAAAAGTTGTCGTCAGCAACGGCCACATCTCCCCCGGAGTCTACAGCATTCTCGCCGAAATGGGCTATCACGACAGAGAAGAAATTATACGAACTTTTCGCCAATTCGGCTCAATCTATGAAGGACACGTTACGCGCCATGTCCGCGGTGTGGAATATGGGACGGGACCGCTCGGAATCGGAGTTTCAGTGGCATCGGCTTTTGCAATCGGCGAAAAGCTTATGCGAACAAAAAGTTCGCAAAAAAACGATGAGCAAAAAGTCTATGCATTAGTCGGCGACGGCGAATGCCAGGAGGGGCAAGTTCATGAGATGATCAATTTTGCAAAACATCACAATTTAAATAATCTGGTAATTTTTGTCGACTACAACAAAGTTCAATTAACCGCCAGCCTAAAAGAAACTCTCAACATCGATATTGCAAAAATCTTCGCCGCAGGGGGTTTTGAAATTATCGATATCAACGCCCACGATTACAACGAAATCTGGTCGGGCTTGAGCAAAGCGCAAACAAGCAAAAAACCGGTGGTAATCATGGGAAACAGTATCATGGGCTATGGAGTTGATTTTATGCAATCGGCAGGTGAAAATCATCTTTCTGACTGGCATGGGAAAGCGCCAAAACCCGAACAAATCACCGATGATTTAAAAAAACTAGAACTCACCGCTGAAGAAAAACAAACGCTCGAAAACTTCCGCAAAAATTTCGTAAAATGGCAGCCGAAAGAAGCTCGTTTTCCAAAATCACTCAGCAAAATAGGCAAAGAAACCGGACACGATTTCACAGTCGACATAGGAAAACCGCAACTCTACGGCCCGGAAGTCGACACCGATTGTCGCAGCGCCTACGGCAAAGCATTGCTCGACCTCGCCACCAAAAATCCGCAAATCGTCGCCCTCACCGCCGACCTCAAAGGTTCGGTCATGACCAGTTTTGTTTCGGAAAAATTACCGGATCAGTACATCGAATGCGGCATCGCCGAACAGCAAATGGTTTCCGCCTCTGGCGGCCTCAGCATCAGCGGCTTTATCCCCTTCTGTTCAACCTTCGGCGCCTTTATGAGTAGTCGCGCAAAAGATCAGGCCAGAGTCAACGACATCAATTATTGTAATGTGAAAATGGTGGCTACGCACTGCGGTCTTTCCGTTGGCGAAGACGGCCCGACTCACCAGGCCATTGATGACAAAAGTTCGTTTTTGGGATTTTTCAACACCATGGTCATCGAACCCGCCGACCCAAATCAAACCGATCACATTATACGATATATCAGTTCACATTACGGAAATTTTTATGTGCGCATGGGCCGCCATAAATATCCGGTAATTTTAAAAGAAAACGGCAGCATTTTTTACGATGAAAATTATGTTTACAAATACGGCAAATGCGACCTACTCCGGAAAGGAAATGCGCTTACCATAGCCGTAACCGGCGCCTGTATCAATGAAGCGCTAAAAGCCCTGGCGCTTTTATCAGAGGGCAAAAGCGGCACCTATGCGCCCGACATCGAGCTCATCGCCGTATCCTCGATCAAACAATTCGACGACACTCTTCTCGATTCAATTCGCAAAACCCGCAAAGTCCTCACGGTCGAAGATCACAACAAAATCTCAGGACTCAGTTCACAGCTGGGATTTGCTTTACTGCAAAAAAACATTCAAATCGACGCTTTCGAAAACCTCGGCACAGATCATTACCAGCTCTCCGGCAAAGCGCCGGAACTTTACCACTCAGCCAAAATCGACGCCTCTGCCATCGCGGAAAAAATCCAACAAATGCTTGGATAATGATGCGCCCACTCACAACGGACTTCTAATTCCACTCAGTACATTGCAACTGACATGCGTATAAATCTGCGTGGTTCTGATATTGCTATGCCCCAAAAGCTCCTGAATAAAGCGCAGATCAACACCACCCTCCAGCAAATGCGTCGCAAAACTATGGCGCAAAGAATGAAAAGTCGCATCCTGACTTTCGCGATTTAGTGAAAAGTTGATAATTAAGGTCGTGTTTTTGTTTGCTGTAAGAGAAATTGAGTTTTTTTGGGGGTGTGCATAGAATGTTTCTGATGAGTTATGTTAGACAATACAAACGCGGTGGTTCAAC
>JACQRJ010000048.1 GCA_016206505.1 Candidatus Peregrinibacteria bacterium
GTGTGTGTGTGTGTGTGTGTGTGTGTGTGTGTGTGTGTGTGTAGCAGAACGTTTCAAAAAGCAAGCGGTTCTTTCAATAGCTCCCGACAAACCTTTTCCTTTGCGGCAAGACCAGGCATCGTAGATAAAAGTTTTGTCGTAAATTTTTTCCAAATGGTCGTAAACCAGGCGATGTACTACACGGTCCCGAATGTTTGCTACGGAAATTTCTCTGCGCTTATTATCGCAAACGATGAATTTGCGATAATTTTCATGCCGGTATTTGCCGGAATTCAGATCCTTAAAAAGTTCAAACAAATTTTTCTCGAGATAATACTGAAATTTATGCAGTTCTTCAGTGGCCTTTTTGCCTTTCTTGAAAGCAGACCAGCTTCGCCAAATATTTTTTAAACTTAAATCTATGGATTCACTACCGATCATAAACAGGACTTATGAAGCCTACAAAAATTTAGTGGATATTAATCATAAACTCAATAAAAGATGGTTATACTCATTGGGAGCGAGCACCGAGAACTCGTTTTTGCAAACAATTGAAGAGTTAGTTATGGCAAAAAATGCGCCAAAGCCTTTGAAAGGCAGCTATCTAATCAAGGCTAGTGCAAGCCTGGAAGTGGCTACGATGAAAATCAGACTGCTTTTTGACCTGCAATTGGTAAACGAAACCAGAATCTTTCAATTGCAAAATAAGCTGGCAGAAATAGGCCGGATGCTTGGAGGCTGGCTTAAATCAACTTACAGTCAATAGACCCTTATCGAGCCGCGCCAGGACCTATTGTCATTGTGATTGTTCGCATTGTTCTGATTCACGTTGACGTTCTCGCCATTGCGATTACCATTGAGCGCATTGCCGGTTTTGTTGATGGAATTTGTCAGTATCTGCCTTTGCAGTCGCAACCGCGCAGCAGGCATTGGTTTGCATTATTTTACCCCTCAAAGCCGTCTTGTAACAGCAGGGTAAATTCCACTCAAACCTAAGGGTCTAAAAACATATTATGTTCTTTCAGACTTCTTTTTTAATTCAAAGTCTTGTTTTGAAAGATCACGTGAACGGCAGCCTTAGCTCTGAAACAACCCGCCTGAGGCGGAGGACGGCCAGGTGGCTATTCACCGTTGATGGGAGTTTAACTCAAATTCGGAAAAAGAAAAGGGCCCCGCCAAGGCGGGGCCAAAAAATTAAAGAAAACCAAAGTCCAAATACTAAGCAGCCCATTCGACCCTTAGCGAGCCGCGCCAGGACCCATAGACATGGCGATTGCGCGCAAAGCCCTGATACACGTAGACGTACTCGCCATTGCGAAAACCATAGAGCGCATCGCCGGTTGACCTAATGCCTAATTGTGTTAATAGCCAGCTCCGAGTTTGCCCGTCAAATCTGCCTTTCTTTTGTAAGACATCCCTATAAAGAGTTGGATCCATTAGGTTTATGCCCATAGCTTCAGCCATGGCTACAGCGCTACCATTGAATTTTTCTTCCGGATAATTTGTTCTAAGCCACTCTGCCGCTTCTTCATCGTAGACGCAATTTCTACCACTTGCTGGAGATTCTTTGGAACAGGTGCCCATATCAAAACCTTTTTCGTCTGTGTTGTACACATCAGGCTGATGTCCGGCTTTTTCCATTTCATTAATACTCCAGAGAGCTTCCGGATTGGCTTCAAGTGAAGCTTTTACTCTGGCCCAATCTATTCCTTCGTGAAGGTTTTCATTTGCGGCGAAGCGGGCGGATAAAGTTTGCAGGGTAGATGCTGATTGCTCGGGCGTGAGGCTGCGTGGGGCTTTGACAGTAGATTCTGCTGCCGGCACCGGTGTTTCAGTTGCAACCCCTGAATTTACTGCCACTTGTGCTTTGGTGATGGCGACTCTCAAAGAATTGATTACTTGCCCATCTTCCCCATGGTCTCCTGTTCTTTTCGCTAAACTCAGCGGATCTACAGGTGTTTTTTTCAATTTTGATAATCTTTCAGCCTCTGCGATAAGACCTTTGGCATCAGCGGTTGCTTTTGCTTCCTGAGAAGCGGTATCTTCCGCAAATTCTTGGCGTGCGTGTTCCATAAAGTTGATTTATTATGTAGGGGGCGAATTATAAAAACCTTTCGCCGTTTTGTCAACAGCATGTATGTGCCAGTCTTTTTTAGTTGAACTAAGGATTTTATTCATCAATGCAAAATATTCTTTGATTCGCGGATACAGCGCTCTAATGAATCTTTCACCATAAGCGTGAGTGGTTTCATTTCTGTCATCAACCATATTTAGCGCAATCTCGACTTCTTTCGGGGCCAGGATTCCGTGCTTACCCAATGCCCTGAAACATTCTTTTGGTGCAATAACTAAATCTCCTCTTTGCTCTTTCAAATAAACTTTTGACGTTTTCCAGCACAGTTCGTAAGAATATTCGAAGCGTTTGATCGTTGCATCACGAACAAGAATATTATCAATATCAAACAGATCAAGAGCTTCCTTTAGCGTAGTTAAGGCTTTCTCAAATTCTTGAAGTTTTAAATTTAGCGTTTGATCCATAAAATTTTGTTATCCAAAACATTCTTTCTAAAAGGCTCATCCACTGTATTAAAGTTGATAACGTCAACAAAAAAAGGAAAGTTGGATTCTTCAAAAAGTTCTTTCAGCTCTCTAATTTTTTTGTCATTAATCTTTCCCATAACTCCAACATCTATATCGCCAAAACGATCATTTTTAGTGCTTGACCCAAAAATAAAAACCTGGACATTTTTGTCATTGTGAAAAAAATCCAGAAGAGAATTTTTTAGTGAGTAATAATATTTTTTTTCATCCGCAATCATATGCCCATTTTAGTATTTTACAGATAGATTTGCAATTTGGTCATTGGGAACTTAGATCAAGCTCTACCCTTTCCGGCATCTTGATCTTCATTTTCAAATGGGATTGAGCGAATTTTTGAAATTTTAGCGGATCGTCGCTGGTGAGATAATGTCTGATGCCTTTTTTGGAAAGTTTTTTTTCGATTTCAGGATGTCTTGCAAGGTATTCTTTGAGGCTTGCTGCAGTTTCGGGGCCGGAGAGAATCAGTTTGATACGGCGTCCCATAAGGCGTCGGAAATGTTTTTCCATGAAAGGATAGTGTGTGCAGCCGAGGATCAAAGTATCGATATTGCAGGATTTCAGCGGCCGAAGATATTTTTTCAAGATAGAGATGGCTTCCGGCTTGTTGTGCCAATTTTCCTCGATAAAAGGCACAAGTAAGGGGCAAGCCTTTGAGAAAACTTTGATTTTCGGATTTAATTTGGCGATTCCACGTTCGTAAGCTTTGGAATTTATAGTGGCCTTCGTACCTACCACCCCTACCCTACCGTTTTTGCTTGATAAAGCCGCCTGCTCCGCCACCGGCAGTAATACTCCCAGAATTTTTCGATCTTTTTCTTCTTTGCCCTTGAGATATTTCTCCTGAACCTTTCTTAAAGCGACGGCAGAGGCCGTATTGCACGCGAAAATGATTAAAGTGCTGCCATGTGCGAAAAGATATTCCACGGCCTGATTGGCAAAAGCTATGATGTTTTCCCGACTATGGTTTCCATAAGGAGCACGACCGTTGTCTCCCAGGTACAAGTAGTCATATTGTGGCAAAAGCTCTATTATTGGCTTTAAGACCGTTAAACCGCCGTATCCTGAATCGAAAATCGCAATCATGTTGTACAATTTAGCGCTTTTACTTAGTATAAAGCCAGTTTTAAAGCTTGCAAATGGTTAAAAAATTAACAATCGTATTTGGAATAGTGGGGGTGCTTATCGGGGTCATGCTGACTTTCCAATTCCAGACTTCCATGCCTTTGAGTTTGGACTTTGCCGCAGACGAAGCTCTGGCCAGAGAAAATTTATTTAAAGAATTTCTGGACGAACAGCTTTATCTGCAGGACAGGATCATTAATTTGCGTGGAGAGATAAGCCAGACGGAGGCTGACTTGAATATACAAAGCGAAACGGCAAATCTGGAAATTCTGGAAAGTCTAAAAATGGAAGTGGGGTTGAGTAAAGTGCACGGGATAGGGCTAACAATTACTCTACAGGATGGCAAAAATGCTGTACGTGAAGGTGCAAATGTATCAGATAAGGACCTGGTGCAGGCTTCCGATATCAGAGACCTGATCAACATCTTATTTGCATCAAATGCCGATGCTATAGCTATAAACGACCAGCGTGTAATTGCAAGTTCGGCGATTGCCTCCGTGGGTACGACAATTCTGGTGAATAATGCTTATATCACTCCCCCATTTCTGATAAGTGCCGTTGGCGACAGTGATATCATGCTGCAAAGAATCTTGAATGACAGTTTGCTTAAAGGCTTACACGAGCGTAATAAAAAGCAGAATATCTTATTTAAAATAGTAGTGAAAAATATCATGACGATTCCGATTTATAGCGGGGATCTGAAAACCAATTATCTTAACCTGGTGAACAAAGATGGCTTATAGAAAGGTATATATCGCGCTGGTTGCCGTAGTTCTTGGTTTTTTTATCATCACCCAGGGCCGCAGTTTTGAAAATGCTACGGAAATACTGCGCGACGGCGAGGACAATGTTTTTCAGGAATTGAAAATTTTGAAAGAGAAGAATGTCGCCCTGAGGCGGGAAATTGAGGATCTGGAAGCGGTATCATCAAAATTAACCGATCAGAATCTGGCGATATCGACCATTAAGGAAGAAATAGCAAAATATAAAAAGTTGAGTGGCAAATATCCTATTTTTGGCCAGGGCCTGGTCATTACGGTAAAAAACGAGATTTCGACGCCATGGGTGATAGATCTGGTCAATGAATTGTTTAGCACTGGAGCGGAAGCTGTCAGTCTCAACGGTGTAAGGATTGTTAATTTTACCGCGGGGATTGACACCTTGCCGCAAGGTCAATTGTTGATTAATGGCAGCATTTTATCCCAGCCGTACACGTTTCAGGCTATAGGAGATGGTAAAAAACTGCTTGAGATACTGCAACTTCCGGGTGGCATAATTGATCGCCTGGAAGCTAATTTTGCAAAAATAAGCATAAATATTGAGATCAAAGACGTGATTCAGATGTAATGGAGTCCTCTATAGTGGCTACTTATAGAGCAAGAGGAGCCAGAGTGGCTGGAGAGCGAGGATGACAAGCAAAATTGAGAGAAAGATGCGTTTGTTGAATTTTTCGTATTTTAGCTGCGTTGTCACGGCCGAAATAACCTCATGCGCCTGATTAAGCTTTTGATCTTTGTCCTCATTTTGCTTATCCCTTTCAAAAGTATCACGATGATATTCGAGCAAAGGAATGCTATTTCTTACCTGTGCCTCGAGTTGCCCCACGCGATAATTGGCAATTTCCAACCTTTCCTGTTTTTCATGCAATTCATCGCGTAAATCCTGAAAAAGCTTTTTGTAAAGCGCTTTATTACCCCTTGTCTTCCGTGGAGTAGTAGACAAAGGAGAGACGATGTCTACATTATTGTCTATAGACATTTCAGGAGTAGACATGTCTACATTGTCTACTACGACATGCCTCATTTTAACATCCCCAAAAGAGCCTATTTCGTTTCTATCAAGCCAAATCCTACCATCGACAAGCCTAGTAGACAATTTTTTGGAGCTGACATACCTGTCTAGCGTCCTTATGGATACTTTTAGCAGTCTACTGGCCGCTTTTCGATCTATACTGTAATCACCTATCGCATTTTCAGTGGACATATTTTTGTCTAGTTATGTCTATAGACAAGGTATAGACACGAAGTGGACAATTTTGTGGACATATTACGCCAAATGTCTACTAATGTCCAGTTTGGCCTTTACATTGTTTTTGCTTCTACCCATAATAATTCTGCCTTTATTCTTATAGATACTTGTAATTATGCGCTTTTTTGTTCGTCTTATTCCTTTAATTACAGCTTTTTCAATTATTGGAGCTACAGGCTATGCCGAAGGGCTAGTTTACGAATTATATATATCTCTTTTACCCGAAAAAATAGCCTTTGAGAGTGATTTTCCTGGCGGGCAGTTCGGCGCATCACTTCATAGCGGCGACTTTGATAATGATGGCTATGATGACATCGTAATAGGTGCTCCATTTGCTTCGATTGGAGACAAAAAATGGGCTGGTAGCGCTACTATTGTCTTTGGTCAGCCCAAGGCAGCTGATACGCCACATAAAAAGCTTATATTCAGAGGTGAGGCATCCGGAGATCAACTTGGAACAGCACTTTATTCGGGAGATTTCAATAAAGACGGGTTTGATGATCTGGCGATAGGCGCGTTTAATGCCTACCATATGAGTGTAAGAACCGGTCGGGTATACGTAATTTATGGACAGGGAAATCTGTATAACCGCTGGGGTACTCAAGATGTTGATTTTACCTATTATAAGCCGGATTTGAGCCTGAGCGGCAGGGAAGAAAATGACGGTTTCGGTCTGGAGATTCATGCAGCAGACGTAAATGGAGATGATATAGAAGACCTGCTTGTAGGTTCACCTCTGGCTTCAAGTTCGGACTTAAAAAATTCCGGACTGATCGATGTTTATCTTGGACATTATGATGGATTGTCTCAGTTTTCCGATATGGCTTTTTACGGTCAAACCGAAGGTGAGCGTTTTGGCGCATCAATAGGTGTTGGCGATATAGGTGGGGGAAATCAAAAAGATGTCGCGATTGGTGCATATATGGCAAATAACGGAAGCTTGAGGCAGGCCGGAAGAGTATATTTGTTTATGGACATTACGGATGACATGGTGCAAATAAAAGAGCCCACTTCCTATATTGAAGGTGTGGAAGAAAAGGGCTGGTTTGGATTTGATTTGGAGATCGGCAATGTAGGGAAAAGCAGCGTTGATGATCTTGTGATTACTTCATTTCCATACACCGGGAACAGGGATAATGGTAAAGTTTTTATTTTTTACGGCAATACTGAATTTGCAGATGAAGGAAAGGTATTCTTTGCCAAGGATGAAGGCATGAACAGTGTTTTTGCGGAAAGGCTTTATGAAAATCTCCTGGGTTCAAATCTGGCGCTTATGGATTACAATAAAGATGGATTGAGTGAGATCGTGGCTGGTGCTCCGGCTATTGGAAATCCAAAAAGTGAATATGCCGGTAATGTTTATATTTATTATGGGGGTGATTTTGATAGCCCAAGATCTTATATTTACGGTGAAAGCGCTGATGATTGGTTTGGATACAGCTTTGCATATGGCGATTTTGATGGCGATGATATTACCGATTTGTTTGTGGGTAGCAGATATGCCGACAATGAAATAGCGGTTAATAATGGGAAAGTGAATGTAATATTTGGAAAAGGCGGCGTTTTTGGTGATAAAAAGCCTTTTAATGAAGGAAATTTCGTAAGCAGGGGAGAGCTGGTCAAGAAAATTATCGAGCGTTTTGATTTAAAGAATAAGAAAGCTGAAGAGATCGAAAAATGCCGTGAGCATAAGGATTTTTGCCTTTTCAATTTTGCAGCGATGTCGGATTTTGAAGGACTCAAGTTTGAACCGCAACTCTTGCTTTATCCCGATGTCGGAGCGGAAAATGAATATTATGAAGACATAAATATTGCGACGATGTTAAATATCGTAAACGGCTATCTGGGTGATGAAGACAGTCCTTTTTATCCGGAAAAGGAAGTTTCCCGCATTCAGGCTTTGAAAATTGTTTTGACGGCGGTTGAAGCGGTGCCGATGAAGTACAAATTTGAACTTATAAACATGCTGGGCTCGCTGGAAGATTTGTATAGACAGATTTCATATTTTGATGATGTAAATGCCAAGATTGCGCATATGTGGTGGTATGTGCGTTATGTAAATTTTGCCGTGGAAAATGGACTGATTGAGGACAGCGATTTTTTCAGGCCGGATGATAGAATCACAATGGATGAACTTGATGATTTGATTGAGAAAACTCTGAAATATGAAACATAGGTGGCTGATTATAATTGGAATTTTGATAGCGGTAGCTTTGTTGATGTGGATTTTTGTTTTTGGGGTTTCGCTGGATCAGCCGGGGGAATTTTTTAACAAAGGCCATAATGCCGTCTGGATCGGACATAAATGGGTGGCGCAGGACATGAGTGATGAGGAAATCTATAAGCTTGTCGCTTCTCTTAAGGCGCATGAGATAGATATGGTTTTTATGCATGTCGGGCCGATAAACGCAGATGGCACGATTGAGCCTGGGGTTTATAAATTCGCTTTGGATTTTTTGGATCGTGCGAGGAGTTTTTCCGGCGGGATAAAGTATCAGGCCTGGCTGGGTCAATTGCGGGGGAAAATTAATCTGAACGATGAAAAAGTGCGCCATAATCTGACTAATCAAGTGATGGTTTTGTCTGAGTTTGTGAGCTTTGACGGCATTCATTTTGATATAGAGCCGGTTTGGGACGGGGATAGTGATTTTATAAAGCTGCTCGAGGAAAGTAAGGCGGCAATGGCTGAGGGAAAAAAATTATCAGTGGCTTTGCCGGAATTGATTCCGGAAGTTTTGATCTGGTACAGCCAAAACTTACGGGATTATCGGAATTATAATTCGGAAGTTAATTACAGAAATGTCGCAAAGTACGCAGATCAGATTGTGGCGATGATTTATGATACCAGTATCAAGTCACCGTGGCTTTATAAATGGCTTGTAAGTGAGCAAACAATAAGGCTTTCCCAATTGCTTGAAGGGAAGGAGCTTTTTATCGGTTTGCCGGCTTATGACTATTTTGATGATGAATTTATAGACCAAGAAGTTGCAAAAGATTGGTTTGATTCCGAGATAGAAAATGTTGAAAATGGTTTGTTTGGAGTTATCAAGGGACTGAATAATTCGCGGAGTGAAGAGGAAAATTTTGCGGGCGTGGCGATTTATCCATATTGGCAGATTGACGATGCGGAATGGGCAATATATGATGAGCTTTGGTTAAATAAGTAGATTTTATGATCAAATTTGGCTTTGTTAATGAAACAAAGGCGAAAGTTGCGAAAAAATCTTTTGAAGCACTCGCAAAGAAGTTTTATAGAGTTTTAAAGCCGCATGTGGATAAGCTGCTTTTTAAGCGTGACGGTTTGATGGATCTGGTGATTGTAGATGACAAGAAAATACAGGCGATGAATAAGGAATATCGCGATAAAAATGTGCCGACGGATGTGATTTCTTTTGCCTATCTGGAAGTGACTCAATATGAAAAGGACGAAGGGGATATTATTGCCGGGGATATATTTATTTCAATCGATACTGCCAAAAAACAAGCCAAGGTGAAGGGACATTCTTTGATGAAGGAAATGGAAATTTTGTTTGTGCACGGTATGCTGCACTGTTTCGGATTTGATCACAAAAATGACAAGCAGGAAAAGGAAATGGAGAAGTGGGCGGGAAGGATTATGGGGTGAATTGCTTGACTATTTTGCTTGACAATATTTCAAATGGCGATTAGTATGTAATCGTTTTTAATGCGATGCAAGTGAATTTAATCATAACAAATAGGGAACTTTTAAGGCGATATAAGGAGTTAAAGAATAAGCTTGTTAACGGAGAGGTGGACGAGGTTGCGGTTCCCCAAAAAGATGGCATGATAATAAAAATTCGCATTGAAAAAAAGAAGACTCCAATGCAAGAACTGCTGGAAATGGTTGAGAAAAAGCCTTTAAAGGGCATTAAGCGCCCGGAAGAAGATTTGTTTTGATAATTTATATGTATTTATTAGATAGCAACATTTTAATTTACCTTTTAAGTGGAGATGAGCGTGTAAAAAAGTTTTTGAAAAATTTTATAGAAAAAAAACTGGTAATAAGCATCGTATCCAGAATGGATGTTTTAATAGGAGCTGAAAAACAGCAATTGAGCGTTAAAGATGCGGAAACTTTTTTGGATTTTTTTGAAAATATAATTTTAGATAAAGCCATAGTAAATGCTGCAGTAAGAATTGCGAAGGAGATGCGGAATAAATTGAAATTTAAAGACCTGGTAATTGCTGCTACGGCTAATGTGCTGAAAATGACCATCTTGACAGCCGATAAGGATTTCAAGAAAATTCCCGGGCTGAAAGTTCAGCTTTTGAAGGTGTGAAAAGGAGATGAAAAGGTCATTGATTTTTAAAATTTTGGGCCTTTTCCCAGCAGAGTTTGTACATTTTTTTGTGAAAATCGGCGATTTCTGCGGATTTGATGATGATGGCCATTTTTTCTCGCCATGAAGCATAGAGCACTTTGTCCTCGTAAATATTGATTTCAGGTGAGAAATTGTACTTTTTTTGCGGGATTAGAAGCATTTCACGATTTTCCTTCTTATCCTCTTTGTGGCGTTTTTTTGAAATTTCATTGTCGGGCGCAATACATTTTATGTGAATCTTTTTTTCAACGCCGCGGCGATGATAGTATTCAGGGAAGAAATTTGGCAGACCTTTATGCATTTCTTCGACATTGGCATAAGCCAGGATTGTTTCTGTTGAAGTCAAAGTATCTTCATAAGCCTGCCTTAAGCCTTTTTCACCTTCATAAAAGGTGACTTTCGGCTTACTTGATTCCGGATTTTCCAAAGAGACAAGTGCCGGCAGGACTTCCTGAATGGCCTTTTGCTGTTTCTCGATTTTTTTGACGTGTTCTATCTTTTCGCGTTCGAGATAACTGAGGAGCTGCTGGGGATCCAGTGCTTTGAAATATGTAATTCCGTCTTTTTTTATGGAGGAAACGAGTCCTTTTTTTGTCAGAGAATTAATAATGTCATAAGCAGTGGTACGGTTGATTTCTGCCTTTGTGGAAATTATAGAAACCGGCTGCGGTCCAAGATGAATCAGCTGAATATAGATTTTTGCTTCTTTATCAGAGAAGCCGGCCTTTTGAAGGGTTTCCTGAATCATCCGAAAATTTTAAGTGTTGTCGGAAAGTTGCCGACAGGGTAAGCATAGGGCTTAAGCCTAATTAAATCAATATATACTAAACTTCGTTGGCAGGGCATCGACAATATTCAAGCAAAGTGCTAGATTTCCATTCTATTATTTAAACATAAGATTTATGGCTCACGAAGTTCCAACTTATGGCGATGAAAATTTGACATCAGTAGGCCCCGTAGAAACCGGTGAAATAGATGGCACACCGATTCAAATATCTGAAGAAACAAAAGGGTGTGCAGATTTTGTTATTAAAGGTGATGGATGCGTATTACGCACTCCTCCTCCACGTAATTACCGCATAAGACAGGGTGTATAGTGTAGATGTAGTATTATGAAAAAAATCTGCAAACAGACAGGAAAGGAATTTGAGGTTAGCCAATGGGAAAGCGATTTTATCAAAAGGGTTTCGCCGACTTTTGGCGGAGTGAAATTTGATTTTCCGCTGCCGGAGATGTGTCCTGCTGAGAGGATGAGAAGCCGGACAATTTTGAGAAACGAGCAAAATTTGTTTAAAAACAAGTCGGCTTTAAATGGAGAGGGCGTAATTTCGATTTATGCAGATAATGATTATCAGATTTATACTCACGACCAATGGTGGGACAGTAATTTTGATCCGATAAAATATGGGCTGGATTATGATTTCGGGCGGGGGTTTTTTGAACAACTCAAAGAGCTTGACTTGGCCGTACCAAGGGTAAATCTTGTGCAGGTGGCAAATGAAAATTGTCCATACACTACGGGAACGGGTTATTGCAGGAATTGTCATTTGATAAATTGTTCGGAAAATTGCGAAGATTGTATTTATGCGAAGCTTTTGCAAGGTTGTCGGGATTGTATTGATTGCGCTTATGGTTATGACAGCGAGCTTTGCTATCAAAGTTTTTATTTCAAAGATTGTTATAACTGCGTACATCTTTCGTATAGTCAAAACTGCTCGGATTGTCTTTTCTCTGAGAATCTCAAGGGGTGTAGTAATTGTTTTTTGTGCACGAATTTGTGCAATAAGGAATATCATTTCATGAATAAACCGGTGACGAAGGAGCAATATGAAAAACTGAAGACTGATTGCTTGGGTTCGCATAAACAGACAGTAAAAGCAAAGGAGATACTCGACAAGATGCGGATGGAACGCATTTACAAATATGCGAATGTCATAAATTGTGAAAACTCTACGGGTGATTTTTTGACGAATTGTAAAAACTGCTTTGATTGTTTCGATGCGAATGACAGCGAAGATTGCCGCTTTTTACAGGTGGGAGTGCAGACAAAGGACGTATTGGATTGCTCAAATATGTATATAAAGCCGGAATTGAGCTATCAGGTCTTGGGAACTATTGGGACGTATAATGTGCATTTTTCATTGTATGTTTTTGGTTCGCAAAACGTGCTTTATAGTCAGTTTTGTCATGACTGTAGCGATATTTTGGGCTGTGTGGGACTGCGGAACAAGCATTTCTGCATTTTTAACAGGCAGTTTTCAAAAGAAGAATATGAAGAACTTGTGCCGAGAATTGTGCGAGCGATGCAGGGAAGAGGGGAATGGGGAATGTTTTTTCCATCGAATCTTTCACCATTTGCCTATAACGATACTGTTGCTTATCAATATTTGCCATTGAGCAAGGAGGATGTTTTGAGCAGAGGATTTCGCTTCCGGGAAGCGGAGGAACGTGACATCTCTGTGATGGATTTTGTGATTGCGGACAATATTTCAGATGTAGATGAAAGTATTTGTGAAAGGATTTTGGTGTGTGAAAAAACGGGGAAAAATTATAAGATTTTACCAAAGGAATTGAGATTTTTGAAAAAGGTGAAAATGCCGGTACCAAGAATTTGCCCTGATGAAAGACACAATATTCGTGTGGCGATGAGAAATCCGATGAGACTTTTTGACAGGCAATGCGCAAAATGCCAAAAGACTGTAAACAGTAGCTTTGCACCGGAAGACAAGAGGACGATTTATTGCGAAGAGTGTTATTTGAGAGAAGTGTTTTAGATATCTTCTAGAACATGTCTTCGAGGTCCATAACTTGCCAATCGTTTGATGTTTCAGATTTGCGTTTTAAAACAATGTTTATGCGGGGTGGATCCAATTCATTGATGTGTTTTTGATGTCCGGATCCCTGTAAAATATGAGTTTCGGTTTTGCGCGAAAGATGAAAATCCGTGTGATTTACACTGAATTCTACGACGCGTTCGGTGCCGACTTCGAATTCCTGCATGCCGACATCGGTATAAAGCGGCACAGTTTCATCCAAAGTGATTTCGCCGCCGGATTCCTTGATGCGATCAATAAAAGCTTCAAATTGCGCATCGCGTGTGGCTCTTTTGGTTGCTGAAATTTCACGCATATTTTCTTGGTTATTTTGCGGCTCAAGTTTAGCAGGAAAATATGATAGGGTCTATTCATGAGTTTTAAAGGCGGGAAAAAGTCGAATGTCTATGAGTCCGAAGAAGGATATGACATGTGGGCGACGAATTATGATGAAAGTTTGGGGTTTTTGAATAGTTTTGAGAAAGATGTTTTTATAAGTTTTCTGGGTGATTTGAAAGGCAAATGCGTGCTTGATCTGGGCTGTGGGACGGGGAGAAGTATCAATGATTTGATTTATGCGGGCGCGAGCGATATCTATGGTGCAGATATTTCAGAGAAGATGATGAAAATTGCCAGGAAAAGATATGCGGAAGTTAATTTTGTGAAAGCGAGCGCCTATAACTTACCTTTTGATGATGGAAAATTTGACACTGTTACGGCAACTTTTTTACTGGTGCATTTGAAAAATCTGAATGGTGCATTCGCGGAAATAAATAGAGTTCTGAAAAATGGCGGAAAGTTGATTTTGACTAATATCAATCAGAAAAAAGCGCCGAAATTGAAAATGAAAGATGGCAGTCAGATGGTGATAAAATCTTTTTATCATATGCCGGAAAAGGTTATCGAGGCACTTGAAAAGGCTTTTTTTGAAGTAGAGAAAGAGTAATTTATTTATGA
>JACQRJ010000049.1 GCA_016206505.1 Candidatus Peregrinibacteria bacterium
AGTAGGTATATCATTTAACTATGTTCATCATGGAAAACCAAAACGTGTCTCTGGAAGAGTTATATCATTATCTCGTGTTCTTCAAGAAGAGCACGGATGAGAATTTTAAGGCGGTTTATCAACGTCTTGATTTTTTGGACAAGAGAATTGACCAGCTGGAGAGAAGGGTTACAAGAATTGAAGAAAAAATAGAAAACCTCGAAGGAAAAGTCCAAGAGCTATACAACAAGCGCGACAAGGTCAATATCGAATGGAGCCGCCGCCTCATCTTTGGCACCGGACTTTTGGCCGGAATCATCTCCTATTTTGTGGCACTTTTTACGGGCAAATACGAAGTTTCATTGTGAAAATTTCAGCACGGAAGCAAGTGACAATAGAAAACTTGCACATATTTCCTAATCTCCTTGTAAATTATGTATATACAATGTATACTCAGGTCGATGAAAACAAATATTTCTAAATGGGGAAACAGCCTTGCCGTACGTATACCAAAATCATTTGCTGAAGAGCTTGGCCTAAATGAAGAATCCGAATTGGAAATAAGATTGAAAAATCGACAAATAGTACTGAGCAAATCAAACAGTCATCTTGACGAACTTGTAAGCGGGATTACAAACGAAAATCTCCACAAAGAAGTCGAAACGGGCAAAATAACCGGCAATGAACAATGGTAAACGATGACATAAACAATTATGTGCCGGGTCGGGGAGATATCATTGAGATAGACTTCAACCCGCAAACAGGCAAGGAGCAAGCCGGCAAGAGGCCGGCATTGGTATTGTCGCCGGAAAAATACAACGGCAAAACTGGCCTGGCCATTATGTGTCCGATCACTAATCAAATAAAAGGATACCCTTTTGAAGTAAGGCTTCCACAATCCCAAAAATGCACAGGAGTGATACTTTCGGATCACATAAAGAATCTTGACTGGCAATCAAGAAATGCAAAATTTATTGAAAGGATATCGCTCAAAACTCTTGATGAAGTTTTAAGCAAATTAGCTGCAATCTTGGGGCAAAACTAGAAAACCGATTTTCAATAGACCTCCGCCAGATAACATTTTTCACAATAGACAATCTCGCTTCGTTCATGACCGTAAACGCTTTTCATTGAAACCCCGCATTTGGCACACTGACGGTCAAAAACCCGATAAGCGTTGTGCAGTTCAAGGCGATCGTAGTGCCTGATATCCGGGCACTTTCGCGGAATCGGCAGTTTCATTCGGCGGTAAAATTTCAGCTCCGGCGCAGTAATTTTGTACTTTTTTCCGGATTTCTCGCAAAGCAATTGTTTCTCCAAAATATCATCACCAACTTGTCGTATATCACAAGAAACTTCATTCTGTAAAACTTCCCCGGTGGCACCGCCAGCAATTTGACTCCCGCCGTCACTGTTTTCCTCCTCATGCCACATGGCCCCCAATGCCAAGGCCCGCTCCTTTTCCAGCGGAAAATACTCCGCCGCCACAGTCTCATTGTAACAACATGGCGCCAAATTGTACGGAAAAAATTCGCCCCACCTCATACCATCACCATCACAACCGTGACCGCTCTGCATATGCTCAACAATCTTTCCCGCCAAAACTTCATATTCTTCGCGCGAATATTGTTTGTTGAAAATGCAATAATGCTTGTTTCTAAGCCCCACGCAGCCAAAAATATTTGTACAATTCAGGCAGTCCATCGAGTAGTAAGCCCGATCGCAATACCAGACAAAATACGTTGCGATCAAATTTGACCCAACTGTAGAACAGGCATTGTAACAAAACTGCAAGCCGTCCGGCGCAGTGTAAACTCCATCATAACTGCAAACCGACTTCGGACTGTTGTGCAGAAATTTGCAATCCTCGTTGTAGCTGGCCCCAAAAAGCAGATAGCAATTTTTCAGATACAAAGTATAGCAACTGTAATAGCTGTTTTCATTGCCGATCGTGTGCAAAGAGACACGCGGCACTTCTTCGTAAAGCTCACGAAATTGCTCGGCAAAATTCCGCGTAAAATCAAAATCGCGTCCGTATTCAAGAGAATCCCAATTATCACTCCACCATTCATCCTGATCGTAGACTTTGTACGGCTTGTCGGGGGAATAAATCGTAATCATCGATTTGCCGCTCATGTCGGATTTTCGCGTATAAAGTTTGCGCTCATTTCGAAAAGCCAGTCGCCTTTGATGACGACAGATAGGGCACAGGCGGGGTGGGGGAATGAGGTGTTTTTTTCCGGCAAAAATCGGCGAAATTTTTTCATAAAATTCCAGATCTTCATCTGTGATTTCGAAAACAATTTGGCATTGAATACATGGAACAGTCATACACTCAGATTACAAAAACTTCTCACGAAAATAAGCTCATCTTATATCCTACAGAACAATCCGAAATCCACGCAACAAAAACCACAATGGATTTTAATAAAATTTTAAGATTGATTGCTACCTTTGATCAAACAAGTCAATGGCAAATCCTTGTCACAACAAAATTGTCAGTACTATATTTCCTAACCCAAGCACTATGAAAATGACAAAGAAAAATACAATCAGAAAACGAGATGACTCAAACGAAGCTGTCACCAAAGGCTTCTTTCGGAAGGAACTCAGTTATTATCCAAACAGAGTAGAATTACACGAGGAGCTTAGTAAGTACGTCACAAAAGTGGAATTCAACCAAAGAATGGACGAGATGATGACAATGCTCGATGGTATTGTTTACATTTTGAAAGAAATGCAAAGAGAACACGCGTTTTTTGTCGCCAGATGTGAAAGAATGGACGCAAAATTTTATGATCATGAAAACAGGATTTTGGCCCTGGAAAATAGCGGTAACCATGCTTGATTTCCGCCATGTGGTCTGTTACTAATTTCTAAGTTAAAAAGTACCGCAAAAAGGCTCATGGTGTTAACGGTAGCACGTCGGTCTCCAAAACCGAAAGTAGGGGTTCAAATCCTCTTGGGCCTGCCATCAAGTAGCGAGATTTGAGGTCCGAAGCCGGAGAGACACGCGAATTTAGCGTGTCCGTAGGCGAAGGAGAACTTTCAAGCAAAATGCAAACGAAAGTGCAGCATCTTGCGTAGAAAGTTCAGCAAATCCCTATTGAAAATTAGCACATTTTCTGTGGTGGCAGGGGGGAGACTCGAACTCCCGACCTCCGGGTTATGAATCCGACGCTCTAACCGGCTGAGCTACCC
>JACQRJ010000050.1 GCA_016206505.1 Candidatus Peregrinibacteria bacterium
ATAACAAATAGCGTAGAAAATATTTCTCTATGCGATAGATTTTTTGTGGCTACTTTTTTCATGCTGAATGAGTTTTTTCTTTTTTAACATTTGCATGACTTGATAGTGTTAAGCAGTTTAGACATTTCCACCGTTGCTACCCCCACCACTTTATCGGCTCCCCCGTAATAAACAAACAATTTATCTCCTATCAGGACATTACCGCACGGGAAAACAACATTGGGAATCTCCCCTTCTTTTTCGTAAACCGTTTCCGGTTCAAAAATGGGATTATCCGTGCGGCCGATTACTTTCATAGGATTTTTTAAATCTAAAAGTAACGCTCCAACTCGATAAATTCTGTCTTCGGAGACACCGTGGTAAAGCATCACCCAACCGTCTTTTGTTTTGACGGGCGGGGCGGCCGCTCCGACTTTTTTGCTGTCCCACCACCACTTTCGGGGAGCGATCCAACGATGTTCTTCAAGCCAGGTATTTTCTTCAAAATCGAGGGTTGTACTAAATCCCAAATCAATATCATCGCCGGCACGATGAATAATCATATATTTTCCGTTAACTTTCTCCGGAAATACAAAAGCGTCTTTGTCGTCCATATTTGGAGGCGAAATAAGTACCGGTTTTGTCCAGTTCCATTTTTCGGCAAGAAAATCCTTGACCGCAATCCGGGTAAGAGCTACTCGAGGAGGATTTCTCCCATCAAAGGCCGTATAGCACATATAGATTTTGTCGCCAATTTGGGTCAGGCGCGGGTCTTCCGGACCGGAATTCCCATTCGGTTGAAGTTTTTGTTCAAATGATTCTCTTGGCACATAGGCCGGATTTAGTGAACGATAGTCAATATGAATTCCGTCATGGCTCACGGCATAACCCATTACCGAGGTGTTGTCTTCCGACATTGCGCGGTAAAGAATATGAACTTTGCCTTGAATATATAATGCTGCGGGATTAAAAACCAGTTTGCTCTCCCACGAATTGGCTTTGTTTGGAACGATAATAGGATTTTCTTTAGCGCGCTCGAGTGTTATGGGTCTTTTGTTTCTCTCAAGCATTTGACAGAGGAGCGAAGGAAGTTCGATAAGAGCAAGCGAGCAGTTAGTGTCAGCGGCACCATAATATAAATAAAGCCAGTCCTCTTCGATAAGCGCTCCTGATGGAAAAACAACATTCGGCACAAGACCAATTTTCTCGTAGTATTCTTCAGGGGTTAAAATCGGAGCTTCGGTCCGTGCGATAATCTTGAGAGGATTGTGCAAATCAAGAAGCGCCGCCTCTATAGTGAAAGCCCTTTGAGGGGAGAAATAATTTCTAATATAGGAATAGATCATGAGCCAACCATATTTTGTTTTGATGGGCACAGCGCCAACTTCAATTTGATCTTGAGAACTTCTCTCTAAAAGAAGGGAATATTTCTCAAAGTTTTTATACCACTTCTGCCAGTATTGTTTTGACCAGATTTCTTCTTCCTTATCAAAAGACGCTAAACAGATTTTCGCCGGCGGTCTATCAGTATGAACCGTCAGCATTGCCCATATTTTTCCATCAATTTTCTCCGGAAAAAGCGCCATTCCCTTGGCATTAAATGGAGTGACCAGGTGTTTCTTTTCAATGGTCTTTAAATCTTTACTTATGGCGAGCCCCACTTTGATGCCTTCGGGACTGAAAGGGTAATGGGAAAGAGCCGTATAAAAAATATAGTACTTATCACCAAGCTTCGTCACTCGCGGATCTTCGCACCCGAATTTTTCCCATTCGAGTTCCGGGACAACAAATTGTCTGCGGTTTTCAAAATGAATTCCATCGGCACTTTCAGCAATGCCGATATCGGAAACCATCATCCTGTTCTTGGCGGCGGTGTGATAGTGATACTGAGACAGGGCGCGGTAGAGGAGGTAAATTTTGTCCCCCACTTTTGCCGGACAGCCATTAAAGACTGCTTCGGCTTCCCAAAATTGATCTCTATTGGGGATTAATATCGGATTTTCTTTTGATCGTTGAATAATCATATTATTTTTTCTTTAAAACTTTTCGTTCAAGTTTCGGTTTGACCTCCTTCATTAATTCTTCAAGGAATTTTTCGAAATTGGCATAAGCGACCCCGACATAGCTGTCCGCGGCTCCGTAATAAATAAGAATTTCCCCATTTTTCACGACGGCTCCCGAGGCGTAGACAACGCCGGTCTTAAAACCATCATTTTCGTAAACTTCTTCCGGTTCAAGAATCGGTTCTTTTGAGCGATGCAATATTTTTGTTGGATCGGATAGATCAAGTAACATCACGCCGACTTTGTATTTCCCTGGATCAAGTTCGTCTATGGCATGATAAAACAAAAGCCAGCCATAGTTCGTCTTTATAGGTGGTGATCCCGCGCCGCGCACGCAGGTATCCCAGCAATTCTTCCGGCAGCTGCCGGTAAAATCGCTCTCAATGCACCTGTCATTTTTAAATTCCAAATCATCAAGGTACTCTATTGATATTTCAGGATTGATGCTGGTAAGTATGGCATATTTGCCATTTATTTTTTCGGGAAAGATAACCCAGTTTTTGTGAATTTCGCCCGGAGGGGAAATTAATTTGGAAGATTTCCATTCCCATCTTTTTTCTAGAAAATCCTGAACTTTAATGGACGTTAATGCTACCCGCAGTCCTTCATCGCAAGCAGTGTAGGTCATATAGAGTGTATTTTCTTTATCTACGCGGACAATACGTGGATCTTCAGCGCCCCCAAAACTACCGCCCGAGGCAAAAGAATAATAATTAAAAACCGGTTTTGTCAGGCGATGTTCATAAACGGGATATGGCAGGCGTTCATCAACTATGAATCCATCGTTGGAAGCGGCGTATCCGAATCGCGAAATGCCATCATGTCCGATAGCCCGATAAAGAAAGTGAACTTTATCTTCAAGAAAAATCGCTCCGGGATTGAATGTTTGCCAGGCTTCCCAGCCATTGTCTGATTGAGGCAAAATTATCGGATTCTCCTCATGTTTTTTAAAGACGTGAGAAGGTAGCTTTTGAATTTTTCTCTTTCTCCTTTTGACATACGAGACCTTTTTTTCGTGAGATTTCTTAGCGGTTCCTCCGGGTTTCTTTGTAGTTTTCTTGCGTGATACAGCCATAATAATTGTGAGTTATATTTTTATACTGATATTTTTTAAGCCAGATTTTCATACAATTTTAGCTTAACAAGAAGTACAAACCTTGTTTATATTTCGTGCCGTTAAGTATAT
>JACQRJ010000051.1 GCA_016206505.1 Candidatus Peregrinibacteria bacterium
ATCATTGCCTAATTAACCAACGAGCCCATGAATCAGTCAACAATTCGGTAAGAAAATCACTCAATTTTCAAAAATACCTCATTGAAAAACAAGATTCGAGTTATTTTACTTCTAATTCAACACTCTCAGACGGATCATACGCCTTCAAACTTCTCCCTGAAAAACCATTTTATAATATTCCAATTATCCTTTCGTGGCAGCAGAGTATAAGCCTGATTTTCATTTTCACAGTCGGGTTTTTCAACTCCAGCCGCCTTCGCATCCTCAAGCAATTTCACACAATTTTCCTTCGTAATATAAGGCGGCACATAGAGAACATTGCCAGAAGTCATCACATCATTTGAAGCAATTTTGAAATTTTGATAACGAAAATAATACGAAATCGCTTCATCAAGTTTTATATCTGTTTCCGTTTTCTTGATAACGGTTTTTGCAATTTCATAAATTGTATCCGCATCGCCGAAACCAAAATTCCGCGCCTTTGTCTGAATTGCTTCAATAATCATCTGCTGACGCTCGGCGCGTTTGAAATCCGAAGAAGTTTTGCGGCTTCTGGCTAGCCTCAAAGCCTCTTTGCCTCCCAAATGATAATCTCCCGGCTCATAATGCAAAGTACCGGCAACTCCATTGTCCACAGTTTTATAAAATGGATCAACAACAGCTTCCTTCAAAGTGATGTCCACACCGCCGATCAGATCAACAACATCTATAAAAGCATACATATCGATCAGAATGTATTTATCGACTTGATAGCCGGTGATATTGCCCAAAATTTTTACCAATTCCGGCATGCCGTAATAAAAAGCAAAGGAATTTATTTTTCTGCCATTATAAAAAAGATCACGCGGAATACTTATCATTCTCACATCTCCTCGATTTTCATCAATATGCGCGACAATCATCGTATCCAGCAGACTGCCGTGTTTTCCCGCAATCAGAATGTTAAAGGTTTGATCATCGGAAAGCACCTCGTCACCATAATCCGGAATAACATCAGGAAGATCTAAGGTTTTTTTTTTGAACTCCGGATCAAAGAATAGGAGATTTTCTGCCTTGCTACCGTCCGGCTGGACGATATTTACGACCCCCGTGGCCTTCTCAATCACAATCGAACTCACTTTATTTTCCCCATCATAAAGATCAAAATAAACACGATCCTCATCTTCGCGCATCTCTGAAACAGCATAACCGGACTGTTTCAAAAGGAGCTGAAAGCCCTTATCCTGTATTGTCGAAGTCAATTGTCCCAAAGATTCCTGATATTTTTTCTCCAGCAATGTTTTTGCATCCAGCTTTTTCAAAAAGGGAATAATTTCAGCCTGCAAATCTTTAGCTTCAAGCATATTGTCAGCATTTTTTTTGTCTTCGAGAATAACCCCCATTTTTAGCGGGTCAATAACAATCGCGCCGATTTCTGCCCCGCTGTTATTGAAAATCGGATATTTATAGTTGAGTTCATACATGCCAAACTCATTTTTCAAACTCAGCTTCAGTTCTTTCAAAGCTTCAATCACTTCTTTCATATCAATTACCTCGGCAATTTGCGTTTGTTTTTCAAGCAGTTTTGCTCTTGATTCAAGTATCTTTCCTCTCTCCTGCTGCAAAAACTCCTTCAGGTCGGCAATAAATTCATCACCGTTTTCCGCATCGATTTTTTCTTTTGTAATAATGCTTTTCTGCCAAAGTACTCCTTCGGTTTTATCCAGATAAAAATTCAAAACATCCCCCTCCTGATCCGAAATCGCGATCTGTGAGCTGTCTTCATTTTCGGATTTGATTTTTCCGGCACTCATGCCCATCTCCTTCAAAAATTTGCCAAATTCTTTTCCGCTTATGGCCTCAACAAAGCCATTTAAAGTATTTACTTGATCTTCAAGCCTCTTTTTCCCGCCCAAAAAATCCACATATTTGAAAAGCGCCAATTGCACATCATTTTTATTTTTATCCTCCTCATCTTCAAAATCGGCGTTTTCCTCAATTCCGAGATAATTTTTCTTCGGCATACGCAGAAATTCGCGCATCTCGTTCAAGTCATTGCCAAAAGTCAGATAAGCTTCTTTGATTTGGCCGATCTCGGTCAACAGTGAGCTATCGCGCCCCTCAAGAAAGGAAAATGTGCCCAAAACGGTTTGAATCTGTATAAACTGCACCGCGAAAAAAACGATCAAAGCGGTAATTACGAGGTTCCTCTTTGTGATAAATGCTTTTAGTTTCTCTTTTTTTGTTGGTTTTTCGCTGTTCATGCTGGTGCATTCTATTGCAAAAGATTATCAGCTGCAAACAAATCTATGTGGAGGACTCCGTGGTATGGAAAACTCGCTTGAAATTTTGCTCCATACGGCTACAATAACGCCTGCGAGTTTCTCCTGTCAGAGGAGCCAGCAAGTTTACGCGCAGGTGTCGTATAAGGGCTATTACCACAGCCTTCCAAGCTGTTGATACGGGTTCGAGTCCCGTCACCTGCTCCAAACAGTAAATCGCGATTTTTCTGCACATATTATCCACGGATTTTGCAGGCTACAAGCCACCTTTTGCCCCGTGAGCCGGAAGTTCGAGCCGATTTTTTGCAAGAAGCTTCGCTTCTCTTCTAAATTTTCAGAGGAAGCATAGCTGAGGGCTTGGTGAGCCGAAATAATCCATTCGCGAAAGAGTTCGAGCCAATGAAGTCCTCTTCCGCCGTTTTCTTTCAAATTTTCTTTTATTTCTATTTTTCGATTCAGAATTTTTTCTTTGGCTTTTGTATATTCTTCGTTTGTAATTGTTTGATCAAGGTATGCATCTAAAAGCCTCATTTGCTTTTCTTCCAAAGTTTTAAGTTCCTGTTTGAGAGGCACGGCGGAAGAGGACGAAGATGTTTGAGCTTCTTTATAATCCTTTTCCCATTGTTTCAACATTTCATCTTTCCAGCTTTCGCAAATGGAAACCTCTCTAAAAAGCTCTTTTAATTGAGCTACCAGCTTTCTTTCTTCCAGATACTTTTGATGACACACACGATTCTTTTTGGTGCAGCGGTAGTAAATATAAGTGCGGCCGGACGGTTTGATTTTCTTTTCAGCAGTAACCGCCCGTCCGCACTCTCCGCATGTAAAGACTCCCCGAAAAGCAAAAGCCACAATTTCTTCTGCTTTTCGGGGTTTACCTCTCTCCTCTACTATCCGCTGCACCTTATCAAAGAGCTTTTTAGAGATAATTGGTTCATGGCTTCCCTGGTAAAGCTCTCCTTTGTGTTTGAAAACTCCGTAATAAAACGGATTTCGCAACATACAATCAATCTTCGAAATGTGGAGAGCTTTACCAGTTCTTCGGCTCACCAAGCCAAAAGAAAGCGACAATTTTTGTAAATCTTCAAGTGTTTTCTCACCAGTGGCATACGCCAAAAACATTTTTTTAACTGCCAGCCATCGCTCCAGATCTTTAACCAAGGTGTGATTTCTTAATTCATTCAAATATCCAACCGGAGCGAGGCCGGGCATTTCTCCACGTCTTAATTTCTGGCGTATGCCACGTTTAATATTCTCTGAAAGATTATCTATGTAATATTTACTTTGCCCAAAAGCGATATTGAGCATGAATTTGCCCTGCGGAGTGCTATCAAACCAAAAGGTAGGGAATTTTAGCGATGTAATCTTTTCTTCGTCTACAAGGTAAATAATCTTCCCCCCATCAATGCTATTTCTAGCCAGCCTGTCAGGATGCCACGCTAAAATTCCCACATTTCCCAATAACTCTATTTCCTTAATCATGCTGTTAAATATTGGTCTGCCCGGAGCCTTAGCTGTTTTGCTTTCCACAAATTCTTTTACTACTTCCAGATTCTCTTTTCGGGCAAATTCATGCAACTCTGTTACCTGTGCTTCTATTGAAAGCACTTGCCTGTCATCTTCATCTGTTGATTTTCTGGCATAGAGAAAATATTTCATAGCATTCGGTGGTTATCGCTTTTGGGCAAAGCCGCGCTTCGCGCGGAAAATTGTCGCTTTCTTTCTGAAAATTTAGAAGTTTCGCCTTCGGCGAAATGCAAAAAATCGGCTGTACAACATTCGTTGTACTTTGCGCTTCGCGCAAGCGAACTTCCTGCTCACGGGGCAAAAGGTGGCTTGTAGCCTGCAAAATCCGTGGATAATATGTGCAGAAAAATCGCGATTTACTGTTTGGAGCTCCTTGTACCAAGAAGTTAGAACTTACTTTAAGGAGAAGCATGGAGGCTAGCCTCCATGAAAATTTTGCAAAACCCTGAAGCTCTTGACTGCGC
>JACQRJ010000006.1 GCA_016206505.1 Candidatus Peregrinibacteria bacterium
ATCCTTGACCACTCACCCGACTGAACATTGAAAATCCGATTAAATAACATCAATTTTTGGTTCCATCTAATAGTATATTATAAAACAAAAAAGCGCATAAGGCAATGCGTAAAGGCCCATTACAAGCACGAAAATCAGTATTATTACAAAAATGCGAAAAAAATTTTTCAAACCAATCAAAATAGGCTCTGCAACTGCACTCATCGCGGTAGCTTCATTTCTAAGTTATGCAATAGGCCTTATCCGTGATCGCATCATAGCGGTCAATTTTGGCACCACCAACAATACAGACATCTATAATGCCTCTTTTCTGATCCCCGACATGCTTTTCAATCTCTTTATAGCCGGAGCGCTGGTGGCGGCATTTATGCCGGTTTTTTCACAATATTTGGCCAAGGACAAAGACGAAGCTTTCAGAGTGGCAAACACGGTTTTGACAGGGGGAACGCTATTAATCGGTCTACTTTCGATTTTTGCCTTTATATTCATGGAAGAGATCATTCCATTTCTTTTTCCCGAAGCTCCCCTAAGTGCTCATCTGGACATCATCAATATGACGCGTTTGATGCTTCCATCAGCCGTTATATTTGCCATTTCCAATACACTTGGCAACATTTTAATGTGCTATAAACACTTTTTTTCATACGCCATTTCACCGATTCTATACAATCTGGGAATTATTCTTGGAATTATATTTTTAAGTGAAAGGTTCGGCATTTACTCCGCAGCCATTGGAGTAATTATTGGCGCCTTTTTCCATGCCGCAATCAGGATCATCGATATTTTCATGACAGAATATCGCTATAAAACAGACGTGGATTTTAACCATTCGGGATTCAAAAAAATCATCAGACTGATGATCCCCAAATCAATCAGTCTCATAGCCTGGCAGATTAATCTCTATATTTTCGCATTAGTGGGAATGAGAATTGTCGAAGGTGGACTTGCGGCATTCAATTTCGCCAGAAATATCCAAAGTTTCGCAGTCTCACTCTTTGGAATTTCCTTTGCCACAGCGGTTTTCCCCTATCTGGCCAGCACTGTAAATGAGGCAAAAGATCAGCAGTACACCGCACATATTCAAAAGACCATCCAGCGAATTCTTTTTTTCACTATTCCATCAATGGCAGGCATCATGGTACTCTCAACACCTTTAGTGGAATTAATTTTAAGCGGAGGAGTTTTCGATGAAAATTCAACAAAATTAACCTCGCTCATTCTCTTCTATTTCGCCCTTTCAATACCGTTTGAAGCCATCGTACACATTCTTGCACGCAGCTTTTATGCAATTCAAAACACTTTAACGCCAATGATTTTAAATCTTATAGCCATGGGAACGATTGCGGCTATAACGTACTTTGTTGCTCCAATATACGGAGTGGAATGGTTTTCAATAGGATTCTCCATCGGCATCGGACTTCAGGTCATTCTATTAATAATTTTCTTATGGCCAAAACTCAAAGGATTTGATGTTCGGAATTTCTTTATCAGTTTGAGCAAAATCGCACTCTGCACATTGATAATGACCACTGTAATTTTATCGACTGAAGATATGGGGCTACAATCGATAAAACTGACACACATCTTGCGCATAATTCTGGGAACAACTGCATATTTCTCAGCCGCAACAATTTTAAAATCCGATGAAGTATCAGGCATCAAATATATAATTTCACGTGCATTCAAAAAGTAAATTAAGAATTTTCGTCATCATATTATCGACCCTGATCATCAGTCTGGGAATTTATTTTGCGCCAAAAATCGAAAGAAAACTGGCAATCAAAGAAGTCACGGAAACCAACAAAAAGGTACTGGAAAATTTCAAAACCAGCGAGGAAAACAAACAAAAACTTTTAAAAGTGCAATTCATCTGTCAGGCACCGCTACGCACCGAAGGAAATTGGGAATTTCATGAAGAGAGTTGTGAAGAAGCGGCACTTCTACAGGCATATGATTATGAAACCGGAAATACGATCACTCGGGAACAGGCAAACGAGAAAATTTTAAACATGATTGATTGGCAGAAGGATTTTTTTGGCAGCCACAAAGATCTTTATGATGAAGATATGAAATCTTTCGCAACAAATTACTTATATTTACAAGATGAGCAGTTCGTCATCATGAAAAACGCAACATTGAAAGACATAAAAGATCAAATAGACAAAAATCATCCGGTGATTGTGGGAGTTACAAGCCAATATCTTGAAAATCCCTATTATCCGCATCCGGGCTACCACATGCTCACAGTAATCGGATACACCGAAGAATTCATCATCACAAACGACAATGGAACGTGTAGGGGAAAGTCTTTTGCCTACGGTTTCGACAAATTTGAAAAAGCAATGCAAGATGCCGGAAGCTCAATATACATAATCAATCTCGGGAACATCTAAGAAATCTCTGAGGTTCCATGATTCAATAAAAATTCACCTCACCGGAAACTTTCAAATCTTCTCCAACTTTGACAACATCCAGATCTTTTAAACGAAGAGCTTTTTTCAAGGAAGAAAAGCCTGTTCCGGAAATCACATCAAACGCCTCATGATCACCGATAATCATTGGCGCAATATAAAAAATCACCTTATCGACCAATTTTCCATCCACAAATCCACCATGAATCTTGCCTCCACCCTCAACAAAAACGCTCAAAACACCCTGTTTGCCGAGATATTTCAGAAGACTCTTCAGAGAAACAATTCTAGACCCAAATGTCCTGAATTTTATACCGGCCTTCTCAAAAGCACGTCTATTTGCAAGCGGAGCGCAGGAAGTACAAGCAACAAAACAGTTTTCATCTCTAAAAACCTGAGATTTTGGATCACATGAAAGATTGCCATCCACAACTATCCGCAACTTTTCTCCCAAACGAGGATTATCCGCTTTTACAGTGCCGCTTCCAACCAAAACAGCATCAAACAAATTGCGAAGATTTCGGGCATCCTTTCTGGCCGCTTCCGAAGTAATCCATTTTGACTCTCCATATCTGGTTGCCGTTTTCCCATCCAAAGTCATACCGGCCTTAAGCACGACATATGGCATCCCCATCTGCGCCCACTTGATAAATGGCTGATTCAAGCTCCTTACTTCAAATGCCAAATCACAGTCCGGCTTCACAACTTCGACTTTTATACCCGCACGTTTCATGGCCCAAATTCCCTTGCCGTTCACTTTTGAAAAAGGATCTTTCATGCCGATAAAAACATTTTTAAAACGCGCCTTGATGACTTTGGAAGCACACGGAGAAGTTTTTCCGAAATGACAGCATGGTTCGAGCGTCACATACAAATCCGCATTTGAAAAAAGGGCTGGATCGATGTCAACTGTTTTAATCCCTGATTTTTTCATCAGACTATCAATCGCCACAATCTCGGCATGTTTTTCACCCGCTTTTCTATGCCACCCCTCGGCAACAACAAAGCCACCTTTGACAATCACCGCGCCAACACATGGATTGGGAGAAGTTTTGCCCATTCCAAAACGTGCCAACTCAATTGCCCTCATCATAAAGGTTTTGCTCATAATCAATTGCTTATATGGACCAAAACAATACTAAAATACTCAAATGATTGCAAGTCAATAGCAGTAACGCGGCTTACTTTAAACGTGTTCTAACAAATGACCCATTTTTTTCTTCTTTGCAATCAGGTATGAGAGATTTTTTTCATTTGGCATAACTTCAATTGGCACCCGCTCAACAACATTCAAATTATATCCTTCAAGGCCTATAATTTTTTTCGGATTATTGGTCATCAGACGAATATTTTTTAGACCCAAGTCGACAAGAATTTGCGCGCCAATACCGTAATCCCGTAAATCTGCCGCAAACCCCAATTTTTCATTTGCCTCTATAGTATCAAAACCCTGATCCTGTAAAGCATAAGCCCTGATTTTATTTGATAAGCCGATTCCGCGTCCCTCCTGTCTCATATACAAAATCACACCTTTCCCTTCATCGGCAATTTTCTTCATTGAAGCCTGCAGTTGTGTTTTACAATCACAGCGCAGCGAACCAAAGACTTCACTGGTGATACATTCGCTATGCGCCCTCACGAAAACCGGCTCTTTTCCTTTTACTTCTCCCATTTTCAATACAATATGCTCTGCACCATCAATATCGCTCTTATAGATCAACATCGAAAATTCACCATATTCAGTAGGCAAAACACTTTCGGCCACCAGCTTAACCAATTTATCGCTCTTTCGACGATACGCAATAAGATCCTTAATCGTTACAATCACCAAATTGTGTTTCTGGGCAAAAGCCAAAAGTTCGTCTTTTCTCATCATTTCACCATCTTCCCGCGTTATCTCACAAAGCGCTGCACACGGAGGTAGCCCTGAAAGTTTCACAAGATCAACACTTGCTTCTGTATGTCCTGCACGCACCAAAACGCCGCCCTTTTTGGCCCTCAAGGGAAACACATGACCCGGCTTTGCAAAATCATCGGGCACTGATCTGAAATCGGCAATCGCTGCAATAGTTTTGGCACGATCAGAAGCGGAAATTCCCGTAGTAGTACCGATTTTAAAATCCACGGAAACTGTAAAATCACAACCTTTCGACTCGGTATTTCTGGACACCATGGACGTAAAGCCCAATCGATCAGCTATATCACCATCCAATGGCACACAAATAAGACCTCGTCCCTCTTTCATCATAAAATTTACCGCCAAAGGGGTTACACTGCTTGCAGCCATCACTAAATCACCTTCATTCTCCCGATCCTCGTCATCCAAAACAACAAGCAACTCTCCATTTCTCAAAGCCACGAGAGCATCTTCGATTTTATCAAATTTTTTCATATAAAATTAAATCGCAAAGCGGGAAAATTTTTCCACCGTAGCATCAAATTTCCTCAACAAATCCTCAATAGTCTTCTCAGGATCCTTGACAAAAGACTGCTTGAGTAGGGCATTTTCCTCGCGAAACTTCTTCTCCTTGCCCATCATGATTTTTTCAATAATTTCCGCCGACTTATTTTCCTGCTTCAACTGCTCGGTCCAGATGTTTTTTTCTCTGGCTACAAGATCTTCCGAAACCTCATCTGGAGAAATAACAGACGGAGAGGTCGCGGCAATATGCATTGCTACATCTCTTGCGACTTCGCTATCACCGCCAGTGAGGCTTACAAGTACGCCAATTTTCTTATTTGAATGGACATAGTCTCCAACATTTCCACCCTCATATAATGTCATTTCACCCAATTGCACGTTCTCGCCCAATCTCAAAACGGCATCTTTTATTTCCGGCAAATCCTTATCCTCGGGCTTGATTTCTCCCTTCAAAAGCTTATCAGCAATGCCCTCGGCCAATTTCATAAAATCATCAGCGCGGGCAACGAAATCCGTTTCGCACCGCAATTGCACCATGGCGTGCTTTGAATCCTTCGATTTTACAACAACAATTCCCTGGCCTGTTGCCCGCGCACTGCGATCAGCAGCTTTTGCCTCACCCTTTTTCCTCATAACATCAACCGCTGCATCAAAATCACCATTTGCTTCCTCAAGCGCAGCTTTACAGGCAGTCATTGAAACTCCCGTAGCGTCGCGTAATTTTTTAATTTGTTCGATAGATACAGACATATTTATTTTTTAATGATTAAGTATTCATTTTTGGCCACCATCAATCTTTTTTCCACCGGTCAAAAGCTTGTGTATATAGTCCTCGGGAATTTTCATTGCCAGCTTCCCCAGAAAGGGAATTTCGACCATCTGCCCGCTAAAAGCCAAAGCCATTCCGGAGCCATGCAAAATTAGCATAATTATCCAAAGCAGTAAACTCAAAAAAGGGCTGATAACAGCAATAAAAATAGCCGCAATCCAGATAGCCGCAAGCACAAGTCCCTGCCTTGCGTGGAAAAGACAAAATTTACTCTGATTCATCTTTACGGAGCAAATTGCGCAAAATACAAGATTCAAAACGGGAAAATAACAAAGAATTCCCCATTTTTTCTCTTCAGTCATTATCTTTTATTACGTGATTTATGCAGGCATTCACCAACTTTACCAAGCATATAAATCAGAGATTTCAGAGCATCATCATTGGCAGGAATAGGATAGTCCACCATGTTTGGATCAGCATTACTGTCCACCAGAGCCACTACCGGAATTTTTATCTTTCTTGCCTCCTCAACGGCAATTTTATCTCTTACCACATCTACCACAAAAACCACATCTGGCAGATCCATCATATTGCTCACTCCTCCCAAAGACAGCTGCAACTTTTCAATAGTTTTCTTCAGATTTGAAGCCTCCTTCTTTGTGTATTTATCAAATTCACCGGAAGCTTCCTGTTCTTTCAAATTTTGCAGATATTTGATTCTTGTCTTCAAAGTGGAGAAATTCGTAAGCAATCCCGGAATCCAGCGCGAAACCACATAAGGCATGGAAACACTTGTCGCCACATCTTCAACAACTTTGAGAGACTGCGGTTTGGTGCTGACAAAAAGCACAATCTTTCCTTCCGCAGTAACCTTACTCAAAAAATCCAGTGCCTTATTCAGGCAATCCAGAGTTTTTTCCAGATTTATAATATGAATCCCACCTTTTTCCCCATAAAGATATTTTTTCATCTTGGGATTCCATTTTTGGCTTCTGTGACCGATATGCACTACATGATCAAACAGCGCCTGAACATCTTTATTTGACATAATCCTTGTAGTTTACCATCCGATTTCAATTAATTTGTGTCAATAACCCTTTAAGGGCAGGATTACACAAGCTTGAAATCAGACTTGAAATAAAAAATTCGTTGTATATTGTTATAGAAAATTCACATTAAGCACAAGCCAAAATGAACGATTTAGCTACAAACAGAGCCGAAATAAACAAAATTGATGACAAAATTCTGGCACTTTTATGCAAAAGAGCGGAAAAATGCCTGGAAATCAAAGAAATAAAAGCGGCAAATAAAATACCGACACGGGACAAAGATCGCGAGGAAGAAATTTTGAAAAAATGCCGAGGGAAATATGAACTGGAAATTTATAGAAAAATTCTTGAAGAATCCCGAAAATTGCAGCTTTAGGTAAATGAAATATTTCTCTCTTCCAGAGAGTGTTGAATTAGAAGTAAAATAACTCGAATCTTGTTTTTCAATGAGGTATTTTTGAAAATTGAGTGATTTTCTTACCGAATTGTTGACTGATTCATGGGCTCGTTGGTTAATTAG
>JACQRJ010000057.1 GCA_016206505.1 Candidatus Peregrinibacteria bacterium
CTTCTAAAGCAGACGAGATACAGATAAAGCTTTTCGAGAGTAACTTGTTCAGTTTCCATGATGTACATGATTAAATGATATACCCACTTTTCTAGCAGACAAAGTTAAAATTTTCTTAAAATTTTTCTAAAATAAGAAAAAGCCCCGGAGATCTACGCATAGCGTCAGATCGATCCGGGGCTTTTCCCGCCGCCACTCCAGTGGAGACTTGCATTTAACGACGGCCGAATCTCGGCCGTCGAGTAGTGAAACCGACACGGTGTACTTCTTCGTACGATGTGCCGGTTTCTTGTCGGGGTCCCCGCTCGCGATTCGCCGAAACGTTGCGGGGTTTATCCCTTTAGGCCCCTACTTTAGGCCTTGTTGTGTTGCGCGTATTTTGCCCCCGGGCTACGCGCTGCCCGGTGCCAGCCGCCGCCCTAGCGGCTGGAGGTCGGGTAGTCCGGCTCGCGCCAGCTACCCGGCCCCTCCTCGCCGGAGCGGTGGCAGAGCCACTCGCCCGTGGTGGACCCGAACACCGGCGACTTCGTCGTCGCCAGCAGGGTCCAGCCCGCGGGGCAGGTCGGGGGCGCGGCCACGGGGGCGGGAGCGCGGCGGGGGGTCGTCCTCGACCCGGCCGTGACCCCCCCGAGGGCGAGGCGGAGCAAATCCCCCTGCGCTGCCGTCCCCTTGAGCGCCGCGGCGAGCGCGCCCAGGTCCCCCGTCAACGCGGCGAGGGCCGCCGCGTCCTTGAACCGCCCCGAGAGGCGATTCGAGTACTTCTCCACCACCAGGCCGAGCCCGGTGGCGTAGAAGGACTGGACGCGGGCCGGCCCAGCCTTCCCCTTCGAGAGCGACTGCGCCTTGAGAGCGCAGTCGCCCCAGAACTGCCCCCTGGAGGCGCCGCAGGCCTGGGCCGTCGCCATCCAAACGCACCCCGCGATGTGATCGAAGGCGTCGTTGGAGGCGGGGTCGCTGAGGGGGAAACTCCCGCACACCGTCTCCAACGAGATCGGGGCGGGGGCGGGCTGGGTCGCGGGGACGGGCGCCGTGGGCGGCGGCGCCTGGAGAACCGGAACGCAGGCCAGCGTTCCGTCGGGCAGCGTGACCAGCGCTGTCCCCTGGGGGCACGGGTCGCCGTCGGCGACGCTGCCGGGCGGGATCTTGCACTCATTGCTGAGGCACTTCTCCCCGGTCCCGACGCAGTCGCTGTCCGACGCGCACGCCACGCACTTACCTTTCAAGCACACGGTCGAGGAGCACGCCTCGTTCCGCGTGCAGGCCTGGCCCACGTCGGCCTGGGCGCTGCAGACGGCCGGCGTGCCGTCGCAGAAGCCCGAGTCGCACTCGGCGTCGGTGGCGCACGTCGCACCGTCCGCGGCCTTCGCCGCCGGCTTCGTCGCGCACACCGGCTTCGTCGGGTCCGTGGTCAAATCGCAGTATCCGGACGTGCAGTCGCCATCGATCTTGCACGGGGCGCCATCAGCGGTCGCGCCCAAAACCGTCGCCGGGAACAACGCCCCCAGCAGGGCGGTCACCGCGAGGGTGGACTTGAGGTTGCTGTGCATAAAACTCCATGCGGCCCGGCGATCCCGGGACGCAACTGTAGACACTATGGCCTACTCTCGCGGCGCTGACCTTGCGGTCTGGCCACTGCGCAGTTCCTAGTCGGTCAGACCAAGACAGCGCCTACCTACAGATCCACCTCAGCTTGTAGCTAAGCGAATTTTCGAGACCAATCCGGCTTGGGAATCGTCCTTTTGGGACTATCCTGGAAGCGAACTTCCGCCGGACCATGTGTGGTCCCTAAATCGCAAAAACTACGAACCAAGACTTCTCTGATGCAATTCGACCTTCATTACGATTCTGCTACCGTGGGGTTTCAAGCCCAGGTCTCAGATCCGCAAATCCGGCTTTGTCGCAGGTTTTCGGTTGAATCTTGCATGTGTTGGGTCACCCGGTTTTATCCGAGATTTTCCCTTCATCATGCTCAAGTCAACCTACTCGCCAGGTGAGAGCTCTGCGGGCCCATTATGCCGCGCTACCACGCTTTGCGTCCCGGGGTTTCCCCCTTCGGCGTGCGGTAGAACAGCAACAAGCTTACGAGCGTTTTGAGGCACCGGGGGACTTTTTCGGCGAGCCCAAACGAAGGGGCGGCCACGATTGTCCGAATCCGGTTTCCTCTTTGCGCAAGCAGCTGCAGAGATCTTACCTAAAAGTTCACGTTGATCGTGCTTTTAAGCAAAAATCTCTGCAGCTGAGGAATTGAAAAATAGCAATTGAAATAGAAAAGTAAAAAAAGAAAGAACAGAATTTGGAAATTTTGCAAAGCAAAATTTCTAGCAAGTCTCATTGAAGTGGAGAGGGAATCTACCTCCGTAATCAGATGATTGGCTCAAAAGATATTTTTGGCCTTTCAACATTCTTTAGAGACAGATGTCTCTCCAGCTCATTTTCAAGGGACAACCCGCCCAAATGGCAAAAGCCATTGAACAAAGTTTTCCACGTTATCACGGTATTGACAAAATGTCAATAGGTATTGTGGCGAAACTCCTTGACATTTTGTTTTAGTAGACTTGATTGTGCGTACCAACGCCGATCATTTCGACGTGCACATGCTCCGCATCAGCCTTGAAGACAATGCGTAGGTCAAAAGAGACGGAGATTGCCCTGAAGCCACTTTATTTGCCTTTCAGGGCATGATTTTTCAGCTTTAAATCGTTGGGATCTTTGGCCCGCTTTTGCTTGCCAAGTCAGGAGAGTTTTTTAGATTCTTCATGTAAATAATCAATTGCATCCTCAATCTCTTCAAAATGCTCTGATGAAGGCTCCAAATCAGCCTTGATGATGGCATCTTCAAAGGCGGGGTCAAAACCGTTCCCGGTAAGGCTCATTTTGGTGCCGATAATGATTTTGCCATCGGCGTAGTCACTAAGCAAAATGCGGACAACGGTAGATACCGGAATGGCATCGTTTTTGGCCCGTTTGGCAGCTTTATCTTTGGTTTTTTTGTCTATTGATATTGTTGAAAATTGAGACATGTTGATATATAGAAAATATATGTTAATTCTATATAATTTCGATGGAAGCGTCAACAGGTATCGTGACTGCAGGGAAATTCGGCAAAGCCGAATTTCTGTCCCCGGGGATACTTTTTTTGGTATGGATTTTGCTGCTATCCTTTGCTAAAATTTGCTTATGAAAAAGTATAATTTCAATATTGTAGTAACACAGGATGAGGATGCCATGTATATAGCGGATGTTCCTGATCTGCCCGGGTGTCATACTCAGGCGAAAACGCTTGTTCAGCTTTATAGGAGAGTTAACGAGGCCATTGCTCTTTATCTGGAAGTGGAAAAGGCTAAAAAGCAGCCAGTTATTCAGCATAAATTTGTTACAGTAAAGCAGGTTGAGGTCATTATTTAGCAATATGCCAAAGTTGCCAGTTGTTTCAGGTAAGAAACTTTACAATTTACTTATAAAGGCCGGTTTTGCTGAAATCCGGCGTAGAGGGAGCCATGTTTTTATTGAGAGCGAAAATGGTAAATTGCGCACCGTAATACCTATACATGGGAATGAAGATCTGGGCAGAGGCCTTTTGAAAAAGATTTTGACCGATCTGGAGCTGGAAGTGGCTGATTTATTAAAAATGCTGAAAGAGTAGTATATTTTTCAAAATCGGCCTTGATGGTGGCATCCTAAAAGGCAGGATCAAAGCCGTTCCCGGGAAAAAGTTTGCAATTCTTTAAATTGTGTTTCACTGCGTATAGCGGCCAGTAACAAGCGCTACGAAAAAGGCGATTATGCCTGCGAAAAGGCCGGTACCAAAGAGAACTTTGCGATTGAATTCGAATTTGACCTTGTCGCGTGATTCGTATATTTCCTGAACCTTGGTCTCAAGATTTACGAATCTTTGATTGATTAACTGAAAATTGGAATCCATCTTCCCCTCGAGGTATTCGAGGCGTTTGTCATTTAGGTCAAAGCGCTGCTGCATTTCTTGTCTGAAGAGCGCAATATAATCATAAAGGCTTTCCAGTGATACTTTTTGGCTTTCCATCATGTACATAGTTAAATGATATACCTACTGTTCTAGCAGGCAAAGTTAAAATTTTCTTAAAATTTTTCTAAAATGGCGCGTGCTGCCGCAAAAGCATGATAGTTTCCGCTTTCAGGACTTTGCGTATCGCCTGAAATTCTTTATTTGGCAGCAGATAGTTTAAATCCTCATCAATTACGCGTGTTGTGACGTGCTTTTCGACAAAATCAGCCAATTGGCTTAAAAATCGTGAAACGGACATTTTTCGCAGCTCCAATATTACCTTCTCGTTGCAATCGAATCCTTGCATCAAAAACTCGTGAACATCATAAATATCCCTGCCCGCGATTTTTCCATTTTTCTCATAGCGGGAGATCAGAGCAACCAGCTTGTTTGCCACCATAGTTTCAAGCGTCTGGCATAAAACAATGCGATCTATTTCAGGCAACCTGACCGATTCGTATAGATTTGCCTTCGGAGGCGGATAGGATATGTCGATTTTAATGGTATTTCTGCCCGATGCGTCTTTTGCGGGATATTTCAGAAAATATTGCGGCACTTTGCGGCTCTGATCTTTGATTTCCAATTTCAAATCGGCAAAAATTCCTTTCATGATTTTCTTCACCACTTTTGTCTCGTTTGTGTCCGTTACAAGGTCGAAATCGAGATCGATGGAAAACCGGTTCAAGAAGCCTCTCATGGCGGCACAGGTTCCTCCCTTGAAGGCGAGTTTTTGCGATAGCTCCGAATGTCCGCAAATTGCAGTCAGGAGCCGTAGCATCCACGCTTTATGCAATACATCTTCTTTACGCGGTGTGAGCATGGTGATTTTTGGTTAGCGGATAGCCCAGTTCATTCTGAAGCGCATTGAGTTCTTTGAGATCGATTGTTCTAAAGCCATCGATATATGCCTTGGGATTGAAGTAAAGAAGATCAGCAAGCGCCCTCAATTTTGTTGCTTTTAAAATACCGTCGTTTTCGATGATTCCGGTCGGGTTGTAGAGATATCGATCATCAAGTTTTCGGCTTCTAAAGTTGTATTTACCGACATTGAATTGGCGCGATTTGCCGCTAATCAGTGTGTATTTATAGGCCATCTGCATGATGAGACCCTCCTCTATCAAAATTGTTTCCGTGCTCACATAGGCATAGCCGTGCATGGCCTTGATGCCGAGCAGGAGTGGTGACAGTTTATCCGGCGGCAAAAGTGAGTAAAGGCCTTTGTAGATTCTAAAAATGTGGCCTTTTTGAGTATAGCGCTTGAGAAGAGTATTTAGAGTATTTTTGTTGTTGATATGCCATAAACGGGCCAAGTCCCCGCTATGAAAAACCGGGTGCGGTTGTCGTGCAAGAATTGAAATGTAGTCCGCCGCGCGCATTCTATGGATGCATTATAATGTACCAATATGTACATTATAATGCAAGTCGCCTTAGGTGGTCAAGGCTATATTTTAGGGAAATTGCGCGAAGCGCAATTTCTGCTATGCGCCGCCGCCCATTAATTGCGCCATGGCGTTACCTGCGGGAGCGTTTTGCATATTGGGCTGGCCGGGCATCTTGCTGGCATCAACCGGCGGCGCATCAACATCTATGCCGATTCTGGCAATGATTTCCTGCTCCACAAAGTCCTTTTTGCGGCCGTGTTTGAGTCTGGAGTATTCTTTGGCTATTTGGGCTATTTTTGGATTGCTGCCTGCCGGATCCCAGATTGTAGAGACGGAAAACGGCCTGGAGGTCGTATTATTGATATTCAATTTCATGTACATTTTGTAATTTGAAATGCCGATTACATCTTGCTCCGTGAGCAACGGCGCGTATTCCTTGGCCAAATATTCGGCATCATCGGCGCCGACCTTGAAGCTGCAAAGCGTACCGACGTTACCAAAGACCGCATCACGGATCTGTGTTGATGTAGTGCCAAATTTGCTGGTGACCAATTGATTTATATACTGGTGAGCCATTATCAGGTTCAAATGGTATTTTCGGGCTTCTGACAGGATTGAAACGAAACTGTCGGTGGCAAAATTCTGAAACTCATCCACATATAGGAAGAAATCTTTTCGTTTATCTTCGGGCATATCTGCGCGGCTCATAGCGGCCATTTGTAGGCGGGAAACCATGACCAGTCCCAAAAGCTGGGTGTTTAAGTCGCCAATTTTGCCTTTTGAAAGCCTAACCAGCAGAATTTTTCCTTCATCCATTACCTTGCGGAAATCAAACGATGATTTCTTCTGGCCGATGGTGTTTCTCATGATCGTATTGGTGATAAACGGCCCGAATTTCGCGCTGAAATAAGGGATCATTTCCTGTCTTTCGCGATCACCGGTATTGGCGTATTCATGCTGCCAGAAGGATTTCACGACAGGATTTGTGGCTTTTTTCACCTTGTATTTCAGGAAAGCGTCATCCGTAAATATGCGGGGCACATCGATCAAGGTCGCGCCCTCTTCTTTGTCTTCCATCAGCGTCAAACAGGCATTTCGGAAATAATGCTGAATGCGGGGACCAAAGATCTCATCTCCGAAAAGTTTGATGAAAATTTCCGTAGCCTGTGAGGAGGCCAGATCCATTTCCGAGCTTGTTTCAGCCTCCAAAATGTTCAAACCCATCGGTCTGTCCACGTCCGCAGGATCAAAAAGAATCACATCTTTTACTCTTTCTTTTGGGATATAACCTAGCACGTCCTCGATCAAATCTCCGTGCGGATCCACGATGCAAACTCCCTGCCCCTCTTTCACATCCTGACGCGCCATGTATGAAAGCAGACTGGACTTACCCGAACCGGATTTACCGATGATATAGTGATGTCTGGAACGATCATTGTGTAGGAAGCGAACTTCTTTTTTCTCTCCGCGGTAGACGTTGTGGCCAAGCAAAATACCCTCTTTTGGCAATTCTACCGGCGCAGGAAGCACTTTGTAATCCAGCCAGCGAATTGTGGGAGTGTAATTGTATTTGCTGTTTGGGAAGTGATAGAGGCTTGAAAGCTCGTCTTCCGCCAAAAGTGACTGTTTTTCGCCGATAAATGTGTCCAAAAGTCGATGATTGAAATTGAATTTCATCCAAATATCATTGAGGAAATCTATGAAAAGTATTCGGCGAGTTTGCATCCAATTGCTGCTCGGGTCCTTGAAAAGGCTTAGGCCCGTGATGAGATTGTTTGCAATATCTTCGGCGCGCTGTTCGCTTTTGCCGGTTGCAACCAGGCGCATGACACAGTCAAAACCCGATTGGGACGCCTTTATACCCATGCTTTTGGCAACTTCTTCCTTGGATTGCAACATGCGTACGTATCCCCCTCCAGTGTCTTTTGTCTCCTCATTATTCATTTTCTCAAATCCAAGAAAAATGCCTTTAAAAACATTGAGAATCGGCCCAAGCACAGGAATCTTGAATCTTCCCACCTCTTTGCCTTTGAAAAAAGCTTCACCGACATCCGTGGCTTTTTTTGTCCATTTATCATTTCGCGGTCGCATAACCAGCTGAATAACAGCAGTTTCTTCCTGTTCAAGCTTGGAAAAGACGTTTGTCAGGTCGTTTAGCGGATCATTTTCGAGGGTTTTGAAAGTTTTGATGGAGAACCAGTATTTTTTTTGGGTGAACGCGTAAAAACTTCTTGATTTGCTGCCCTTTGGATACGCGATGTATGGCTCTACGGGCTGGATGTCGGCCGCGGGATAATATGAAGTAATCTGTTTTTCCAAAATCTCTTGATAGTATTTCGGCGTGGTGACGTAAAAATCAACAACTTTCTCATGGGCTACAAGCTCAAAAGTAAAAATATTGTGTTTGAAAAGTTTCACTTTCAGGCTGTTCATCAGATTTAGCTCCCTTGTTTCGTGCAGATTGCGAAAAAACTGCGACATGATGGCGATTTTTTCGCGGAAATCCTTTTCCGTCTGTTTTTGGTCGTCTTTCGGCGAGTCTTCACGAGGCAATGTGACTCTGATGAAAATGAGCCTTTTTGACTCGTGAATGCGGTGCCACATGCGGATCAGATTGAGCAAAAGCCAAACTGAAAGAATACTGCCTATAACGATCAGTAAAAATTCCACCGGATGTGTGAGAATATATTGCCAGAATGATTTTGCAATGTTTTTAATTGATTGAATCATTTTTGTTTTTGTATGCCTTTATTCAAAGATTTCGTTTAATTATAGCAAAAAAGTGGGGCTTTTGGAAGGCTGATTTGCATCAGGCGCAGGTGTCTTGCAGGTGCGGATCATGGACTGCGCCGGAGTGTCGGACTCTGCAATCGCTTGCCAAGTGATAGTTTTGCAGCTTTTATACTCAGCTTTCCATCACGCTTTTTCTGATCTCCAGATATTGTAGATCCTCTTTTTCCAAATTCGCCGTTTCTCTAATGGTAAAATTTTCCTCATCAATAAGCCCATTATGCATAAAAGCGTGATGCTCTTTGCAAAGCGGAATAATGTTCAGCCCGGTTTCTGCTCCGGATAGCCAGCTTTTCTTGAAATGGCTCCTACTTTTCGCCCATCTCTCGATATGGTGCAGCACTTTGTATGGTTTGTTGCAGTTCGCATAAGCACAGCGATTGCCGGTTTTGCTGAGCGCGGCATCACGAAGGGATTTTTTGATGTAGGTGCGGCGTGATGCATTGGCATTTTTCATACGCGCATCGCAAGGTACGGGCACGTCCAGAAGCATTTTGGTTTCACAAAGCGAGCTTTCGTACTCGAAATTGGAAAAATATAAGATTTCCAGCTCGGACATTTGAATAATTTTCCCGGGAAAATCTTTGACTTTTTAATCGTTATATTTCAAAGCGCACTTCCTGCCAGGATAGGCATGTGCATTCTCTTTCTTAATTGCAAGGATTACTATTTGGAATCTGGCGGCAAAAATATTCTCAATTTAGTCCTTTCGGCAATGCAAATGCCCGTTCATGTTACTTTCATACCCTGTCAATCACTCACCCGCAAAGCTTTTTCCCCAAAATTTCCTCAAGTTTCGTAATTTTCACTCTCTCCTGTGTCGTAGAATCGCGTTCGCGCAGCGTGACCGTCCCGGGGTCTGAACCGTTTTCCAAACCATCAAAATCCACTGTTACGCAAAAAGGCGTACCTATTTCATCCTGGCGGCGGTAGCGTTTGCCGATTGCGCCGGCATCATCGTATTCCATTGCAAGATTGCCGTGAGATTTTTCGCTTAGCATCTCAAAAATTTCCTCAGCCACCTTCGTCAATTCCGGCTTCTTCATCAGTGGAAAAATAGCCACTTTTACCGGCGCTATTTCCGGCACAAAGCGCATAACAACACGCTTTTCTCCATCGATCTCATCTTCGTCATAAGCATTCAACAAGGTGATTAATACCGTGCGATCCGCACCGAAAGAGGGCTCAATGACATGTGGCAGATATTTTTCGTTCGTAACCGCATCCTGATATTTCAAATCTTTTCCGGAAAATTTCTCATGCTGATCGAGATCAAAACAGCCGCGATAAGCCAATCCCATCAATTCTCCCCAACCAAAAGGAAATTTATATTCAATATCAAAAGTCATACTGGAATAATGCGAAAGTTCATCCTTGGTATGTTCGCGATAGCGCAAATTGTCCTTGTTTATGCCGATATCCATATACCATTTCAAACAAACTTCTTTCCAATCGTCGAAAATGCGCTTGATCTCGTTTTTGTCATGAGGCGGAACAAAATATTCGATTTCCATTTGTTCAAATTCGCGTGTGCGGAAAGTAAAATTTCCCGGAGTGATTTCGTTGCGGAAAGCCTTGCCAATCTGTGCGATACCAAAAGGAATGCGCATTCTTGTCGTTTGCAAAATATTTTTAAAATTCACGAAAATTCCCTGCGCGGTTTCCGGCCGCAAATAAAGTTCCGAAGCGGTTTCAGTTACCACGCCCTGATGCGTCTTGAACATGAGATTAAAAGATCTGGCATCCGTAAAATCACATTTCCCGCATTTTGGACAAGGAATTTTTTCATCGTGAATAATTTTGCTGACCTGTTCCAGTGATTTTCCCGCCGCCGCCTCTACTCCAAAACGCTCTTCGATTAATTTGTCGCCGCGCACACGCTCTTTGCAGTTTTTGCAATCCATTAAAGGATCGGAAAAAGAGCCGACATGTCCGGACGCTTCCCAAACTTTCGGATTCATTAAAATGCCACTATCCAAGCCGACAATATCTTTCCGTTTCAGTACGAAATTTTTCCACCAAAAATCTTTGATATTCTTTTTCAATTGCGATCCGTATGGGCCATAGTCCCAGGTGTTTGCAAAACCTCCATAGATTTCGGAACCCGGGTAAACAAAGGCACGCCGTTTGCAAAGCGCGGTAATATCTTCCATTGAAAACTTGCTCATTGAATTTAAAGTTAGAAAATTTGCTTTAGTCCTTCTTGTTTTTGTTCTTCCAATCCAGGATTGCGTTTGAGAGGACATTTAAAAATGACTCCGCAGTCTTGTGACTCATATTTACACGGCTGACTACTTTTAGCATCGGTTCGCTGGTATTTGGCAGGACGTAAGCCATGTCTATGACGATTTCATTGGCATTTACATGGACAGAAACCGCATTCGCATAAACACCGGCTTCGTTTTCTTCGGATAGTTTCGCTTTGAACTGTTTTTTGTTTGGCTCGGTCATAAATTTTTGGTTAAGTGATTTTTAAGGCTTCTTTTAAGACTTTACCGATGTGTTGTTAAAGTTTCAACAACAGATTTTTTGGGCTGAAACATGTGAAAATTCTGTCAAATCGTGAACTTAAATTTGCAGGAACCTAGGTTTTGCCAGAATATTTCCGTATGGAGGAAGAAATTTTGCTGTCAGGCATCTTTCGTTTGGATGTTTCCTGCAGGCTGGCCTATGTAAAAGGCCGAAAATTGCGCTTGAGAAATAAGGAATTTCTTCTGTTGGAATATTTTCTGAAAAATGTCGGTCGCGTCATCAGTAGAACGCAGCTTTTGGAGGATGTGTGGGACCGAAATATTTGTTGCGCGACAAATACGGTTGATGTGCATGTCAGCAGTCTTAGGCAAAAGATTAGAAGTACCTCGCGTTTCGATTGTATTAAAACAATATATTGTGTTGGTTATGTTTTTAAAACATTGAGCAAGGACATGTTGAAAAACGCGTAGAGCGGCGGCCCTTCAAATTATTAAATAACAAACTAATTTGGCAACATTAACAAGACCATTTTTTTGCTCAATAGCAAAAATATTTTTATAATCGCATAAACTTCCTCAACAATTTTAACCTCATTCTTTATGCATACTGGCTACGCTTCGAATGTTACTCAAACAATTCTTGAGCTTCCAGACCTTGTAAATAATTTACTTCTTTTGCTTTCCGACAAAGAAAAAGACGTAATAAAAAGACGTTTTTCTTTGAACGGAGTGGAGAAACATACTCTTGAGCAGATAGGGAAAAATTTTGCAGTAACGCGTGAACGAGTAAGACAGATCGAAAAAAATGCTTTATCAAAAATGCGTAGAAATGTTTTTAATACTTCATTGCGGCACTTGCATGATTTTACCTCTTCCGTTGTTGAGGAGAATGGCGGACTGATGAAGGAGGATAATTTGGTTGAAAGTGTTTATAAAATTTTGCCGCAAAATATAAAACTGGATAGAAACAGTTTGCATTTGTCTTTTGTGTTGCATGAAAAGATTGAGTGCATTGGGAATACAATAAATTTCCATCCATATGTACGCAGAAAAGATTTACAGGATTATGCCTTGAAGAGCGCTTCAAATAAGCTCATTAATCAGCTTCATAAATATGGCAATGTGAAAAAAATAGATAGAATTCATAAGGATTTGGAGCAGGATTTTAGTGACATTTTATTTGATGAAAAGATGATGAGGGCGCTGGTTTCAGTTGATAAGAGGCTGGCACTTCTTGACGATGACCAGGTTGGACTTTTGGAATGGCGCCATGTAAATCCAAGGACGCTGAGAGATAAGATTTTGTATGTTTTGCGTTCAGAAAAAAGACCTATGCATTTTACTGATATTGCCAAAGGAATTTCCTCTTTGGGTTTTGACAGTCGACCTTTGAATGTTCAGGCTGTTCACAATGAATTGATCCGTCATGGGCAATTTGTTTTGATCGGACGAGGTATTTATGCCCTGGATGAATGGGGTTACGAGAGTGGTACGGTTTTGGATGTGATTGAAAAATTGTTCAAAGAAAAAAAGGAAATGTCTCAGGATGAGATTATAGAAAAAGTTTTGAAGCAAAGGCATGTTAAAAAAATTACAATTGTTTTGGCACTGAAAAATGATAGAAAATTTGAAAGAGTTGGTAGGAAAAGATATAGGTTAAAAGCCTAGGGAACCTCTGAAAAACGTGCACTGCTGCGTCAACTGCGAAACTTCCTCCTCGTCGTATAGCTTCATACGCCTCCGTCGAAAGTTTCTTGTTTACTTGCATTGCATCGTTTTTCAGAGGTTCCCTAAGTGGATATATTCCTAGATTTTCAGGAAGTTTTGTTTATTTTTTTCGTATTCTTGTAGGAGAGAACTTTGATTTTTGAGAATGGCATTGATTGATTCTGATTTTGTTTGCTTGAAGAAAGCTGAGTTGGCTTTTTTTAGGATTTTTTGAACCTGTGCATTCCCACTGTCCACGGATAGAATTTCTTCAGCCACTTTGATCGCTTTGTCGTATTTTTTGAGTTGCATAAGTGTAACAAGCTGTTTCTGACTTTCGTAGATGTGTTCTTTTTGTTGATCCACCTGGGCTGAGTGACGCCTCAGTTTGATTGTTTTTTCCAGCTCGGCGATCTGGAGATCATGTTGGTCTATAGTTTTTAATTGTGAAATGAAATGGTCGATATCATCGTATTTATTGCTATTTAGTAGTGTCGATTTTTCTTTGATTTTTTTGGCGATAAATTTTGATCTGTATTCAGCTGTAATTTTCAAGACTATCTGATTGCCCTGATTTTCATTTTCCAGATAGAAAAGCTCGTCCAGCAGACGATCAGGTTCCTTTGCCATGAGAGTGTCGAGTCTCTGTTTTTCTTTTCTGGTGAATTCTTCAATTTGTGCTTTTGTTTTCGCTTTGTAAAGTTCCTGACTTTTGATAATGAGTTTTTCAATTCTTCCGGTATTTTTTGTGAGCTTTAAAAGCGGATTCAGTGTTTTTATAGCATCAGCAAATTTTTCTTTGTCAATCAGATCTTTGCCCTTCGCAATCTGTTCATCAATGTATTTTTCGTTTTCCTCTTCAGCGAGAGATTCGATTTTTTCCTTCAGTTTCAAAAAGCGTTTTTCAGTCGGGAAATTTTTCAAAGCATTGAGACAGCGGTCATGTGCAAGTCGCAGCTTCTTTTCATTAATCAGAGAGGCGATGTTTTGCTCTATTTGTTCGAAAAATGCTGTATCTGACATCGTTTTATTATACCAGATATTTTAGTCTATTTGAAAGTCTTTTCAGGTTTGTAAGTTCCAGCTTCAAGCGCTCTTTTTGCTGGTTTACAACTTCTTTTGGAGCATTTTTGAGAAAACTTTGGTTTTTCAATTTCTGTTCGAGCGAATGAATGAATTTTCGCTTTGAATTTATTTCTTCATTGAGTGATTTCTTTTCTTTGTCTGGATTCAACAGATTCTTTAGAGGAATGTATATTTCGATGTCACCGACAAAGATGCTCTTTGCCTGAGTGATTTTCTCACCGTGTTTATCGACCTTCAAGGATGAAAGTCTTGCCAAGCGGCTGATGACATTTGCGTTTTTAGTGATGTTTTTCAAATGTTTGCCAGCGTAAATTATTACATCGATTTTTTTACCAGGTTCGACCCTTGCTTCCGATTTTGCCGATCTTAGTTGCAATATGATTTCTTTGATGAGTTCAAAATTTTTATATTCCTTCGCGAAGTTGAACTTTTTATTTTCCTGTGGGAAACTTTGTCCTATCAGAAGATTTTCTTTTCCGAAAAATTCCCAAATTTTCTCAGTTACAAAAGGTACAAATGGATGCAAGAGTTTTAAAAGATTTTGCAGAACATAAATTAGCACATCAGGATTTTTGTCAGCGCCCTTGGATATTTCCAGGTACCAATCGCAATACTGCGACCAGAGAAAATCATAAATTTTCATGCCCGCATCAGAATAGCGATGATTTTCGAAATCCTTTTCCACGGATTTGATCAGCCTGCCGAGACCCGTTAAAATCCATTTGTCAGCAGTATTTTTTATTTTGGCAGCACTGAACTCTTCCTTGAAATCTTTGCTCTCGACATTAATCAATGCAAAGCGGGAGGCGTTCCAGATTTTGTTGATAAAATTTCTGTAGCCGGCAATTTTTTCCTCGTAAAGACGCATATCGTTTCCCGGTGTCGAACCAATCACAAGGCTCAAGCGTAAGGCATCAGCACTATATTTGTCGATCATATCCAGCGGATCAATACATGTTTCCGGGTTTGACTTGCTCATTTTTTTACCATGACGATCACGAATCAGGCCGTGCAGATAAACCGTTTTGAAAGGAATGCATTTTGCTTCAGGCACTTTATCGCTACGCAAAGCGTAAGTTGTCGCCAAAATCATACGAGCGACCCAAAAAAACAAAATGTCATACCCGGTTTCCAGGATCGCAGTCGGATGAAAATACTTTAGATCCTCAGTTTTTTTGGGCCAACCAAGTGTAGAAAATGTCCAAAGAGCAGCGGAAAACCAGGTATCGAGTGTATCAGGATCGCGCAACCAGTATTGGCCTTTTGGCGAAGATGTACCATATCTGACTTCTCCATCGACATTCAGGATATTCAAAAGAGTGCTTGTGCTGCCTCCGCGTTTGTTAAATTCATCATACTGTTTTTTGTTTACCTTGTACCAAACCGGTATCTGATGTCCCCACCAGATTTGCCTGGAAATGCACCAGTCACGCAAATTATCGATCCAGTGAAAATAAATTTTCTCAAATTTCTTGGGAACAATTTTGATCATTCCGCTTTTGACCGTGTCCTGCAAAACCTCTTTGATACTCAGCTTTTTGCCTTTCCAGGAAATCACTTTTTTGTTTACATCTACAAACCATTGCTTCATGACTTGCGGCTCTATGATTCCTTTGCCGCGATAACTTACCGCCAAATTGTGAACGTAGTTTTCATCGATTTTTTTGACCAATCCTTTGTTTCTAAGTGTTTCAACTATTTTCCCCCGCGCCTCTTCAATAGTCATGCCGCCAAAATTTTTCGAAACTTCTTTGCGGATTTTGCCATCAAAATCTATGATTTGCGGAGAGTCCAATTTGTATTTTTGCGCCAGTTCAAAGTCTACCAATGAATGAGCCGGAGTAATAGTCATCGCGCCCGTTCCCAGGCTCATATCCACACATGGATCCGCTATCACTTTGGTTTTGATTTTGCCCTCGATCCATTCGAACTCGAATTCTTTTCCAACCATGTGTTTGTAGCGCTTATCTTTTGGATTTACTACAATCACTTTATCCAAAAGCTTGGTTTCGGGACGTGCAGTACCAATGACGACCGGACCGTATTGGAAGTAATAGAATTTTGCTTTTTCCTCAACGTATTCGACTTCATCGTCCGCTACGGTGGTTTGCATTTTGGGATCCCAATTTACGATTCTTCCGCCGCGATAAATCAGACCGTCCTTAAACATTCTTTCAAAAAGCGTATTTACCGCCAGATTCAGATCGTCATCCAAAGTATATTTTTCACGGCTCCAATCGCAGCTGGCTCCCATTTTGCGAATCTGATTACGAATTACATCTTTGGAATTTTCGGCGAAACCGCGAATTTCTTTTAAAAGTTTTTCGCGTCCAAGGGTCTCTCTGGGATTTTTGATACCTTTTTCTTCAAGATTTCTTTCGACTACGCTTTGGGTTGCGATGGCGGCATGATCTGTCCCGGGAATCCAAAGCGCAGAACGACCCTGCATGCGAGCATGCCGAATCATGATGTCCTCAATTGCCAGCATGACGGCATGTCCAAGGTGCAAAACTCCTGTAGCATTTGGAGGGGGCATCGCGACTGTGAAAGATTTTTTCTTCCTATCAATTACAGCTTTAAAGGCGGAAGATTTTTCCCATTTCCGGTAAATCTCGTCTTCATATTTTTTTGCGATGTATGATGATTCCATGTCGAAACTCATGCGCTCATATTAGCGACATGTTTGCTCATGGTAAAGTTCATTGACACAAGTTTGCGGCTAATTTATAATTAAGTATAGATTTTTTAATTGAAAATTAAGCATTGGCAGATATAATTACAAATAAGTCACCGGAGCAAGGTTCCCCAGTGGAAAGGGCAGAAATTGGTCGAAGTTTTGAGGATAAAAGTGCAAGTGAAAATTTGAGAAAATCGGCTGATACGGCGTCTAAAGTGGAAGCTTTGGGTCAACTTTCCGAGGGAATGGAAAGCGTGGATGGAAAGGTTGCCGAAACTTTGGGCGAGGATAAAAGCAAGCTTGGTGATAGCAAACCAGGTTCTGCTACATACGGACAAAAAATTGATCCGGCTGCGATAAAAGCCCAGTTGCTGAAAAATCTTCCAGATCAAAAAGTCATGATGTTGCAGGTTTCAAAGGAAATTCATAAAGAGATCAAATATCTTCATAAAAAAGCGATGAAGATGATGAGGACTCCTGGCGATGTGAATTATTTTGAGATGTCTAATCTGATGAAAAAATTGCGTGAGATGAAAGGAATTTTGTCCGAACTTTTCAAAGCTTCTTTTGAAACTTTAAAAACGCTTTGGCTTCGTTTTGTTCATGGCTTGCTTTAGAACAAAACCATGTTTATATTTTGGGCATGGAATCCGGGATTTTAAATGCCGAATTGGTCAAGCGCATTAATGAATTGAAGAGGAAAAAAAATGCGATTGTTTTGGTGCACAATTATCAGAGGCCGGAGATTTACGATGTTGCCGATTTTATCGGTGACAGTTTGGGACTTTGTCAACAGGCCAGAAAGACCAATGCTTCAATAATCGTTTTTTGCGGTGTGAATTTTATGGCTGAAAGCGCGGCGATTTTGAATCCGGGAAAAAAAGTTATAGCGCCATGTTTGGATGCCGGTTGTGCAATGGCAGATATGGTTGAGGCCCGCGATCTTTTTGAGTTCAAGAAAAAGCATCCCGATGCCGATGTGGTGACTTATGTAAATTCATCTGCCGAAGTAAAGGCTTTATCGGATGTTTGTTGTACTTCGAGCAATGCGGTTGATGTTGTACGTTCGAGAAAATCACGGAAGATAATTTTTGTGCCGGATAAAAATCTGGCTGCTTATGTGCAAAAACAGGTTCCGGAAAAAGAAATTATTGCCTGGCAGGGGTATTGCCCTGTGCATCATTATGTAAATAAAGAATATCTGGAAGAAGTGAGAAGAGAAAATCCTGAGGCAAAAATCATCGCTCATCCGGAGTCAAAACCGGAAGTTTTGGAGATGGCCGACTACATTGCGAGTACTTCTGGGATGATTGATGTGGCGCTGCGGGATGCTGCGGAGGAATTTTTTGTTTTGACGGAATGCGGAATGACCGAGAGATTGCATAAAGAAATTCCGGAAAAGAAATTCAAGGGTCTTTGCAATTTGTGTTTTGATATGAAGAAAAATACTTTGCCAGCTATTTTGAAATGTCTCGAGGATGAGTCCCCTATTGTGACAGTGGATGCTGAAGTGGCAAAGCGGGCTTTGAAGGCTTTTGATGAAATGTTCCGCGTTAGTATTGCGCCTAAAGATTAATTATTTAATTTATACCGATGGATAAAAAGGCACTTCGAGAATACACCCATAAAGCTGATAATTTTCTGACAATAGGCAATATTGTCTATAAACAATGGGTTTTTCGTTATACATTTTTGGAATTGGAAAAGGACTTGGGAATTTATGGCGATATTACGACTAATGCCCTTTTTGATGACAATAAGCGGATTTCGGCTTCGATCATTGCAAAAGAAGAAGGCATTTTGTGTGGAATTGCGGAAATCAGGTATTTTTTGGTGGAGAGCGAAAAAGAGTTTAAGCCAAGGCTAAAAAGTGACTTTAGGATTGATTTTAAAATGGAGGATGGAAGTCGCGTGGGAAACGGAGATGTGATTATGCAAATTTCGGCCGATATTCATGATTTACTCGCCGTCGAAAGGACTGTTTTGAATTTACTTGGGAGAATGTCAGGAGTAGCAACATTTACGCGTAAAATTGTCGATATGGTGAAGGCTGCCGGACTTGATGTGCTGATTGCACCTACGCGTAAAACGTTGTGGGGTTTGTTAGATAAAAAGGCAGTGCTGTTGGGTGGAGGGGGAACACATAGACTGAATCTGGGTGATGCGATTTTGGTAAAGGATACTCATTTGGATGCCTGTGAAAGAAATTTCGCGGAAGTTATTAAAAAAATTGCCGATAGTGGAAATGAAATGAGATTTGCGGAAATTGAAGTCGAAAATGTTGCGGAAGTTTTGGAAGTCAGTAAGAGGCTATGCGCAATGATGGATGCAGGATTTGATATTGTGGGAGCCGTCTTGATGGACAATATGAGCGCTTCGGATGTTTCCAGTGCTACTTCCGAAGTGAAAAAGGCGGGATATTTTGAAAGAGTGCTTTATGAAGCCAGCGGGGGGATAAACGAGGATAATGTCATTGAATATGCTGGAGCCGGCGTAGATATAATATCGATGGGATGCTTGACGAATGGGGTGAAGAGTTTGGATTTGAGTATGAAGGTTGGGAAATGAAGGGTGAAGCGGCAAAGGATTTTAGAAATTTTTTAAGAAAATGTTAGGAAAATTTTATATTTGATTGATATTTTCTATTTGCGTATTGGAGTGGGGTTGGCAGGTTGCCCCTGCCAACTACGAATTGGCGGGTCCGGGTTCGATTCCCGGCAGCTCCACCACCAATACTGCAAAGCCTCCCCTTCCGGGGAGGCTTTTTGTAAACCTGCCAACTACGAATTGCTTTGATTATATGTCTTTCTTGGAAATGCTTCAAGGGAAGGGGCGGCAAGCTGCATGGAAATCGCGTAAACGCGATTTCTTTGGTGGGCGAGGAGGGACTTGAACCCTCACGGCGTAAGCCACCAGTTCCTAAGACTGGCGTGTCTACCAGTTCCACCACCCGCCC
>JACQRJ010000052.1 GCA_016206505.1 Candidatus Peregrinibacteria bacterium
ATATCGGCGCGTATGTGCTTGCTGGCTTTCTGATATCGCGAAGCGGTATGGGAGGCATTTCTCGAAAAGAAAAGTATATTTCATATAATATCCCGGAATAGCCAAATTTGGGTAAGTGGGCGTTAAAAATTAAACTACCTCTTTTTTAATTTTCCTAAAACTATTTTTAAATCTGGAGGCAATTTCTCAGTGTGGAGAATAGTGTAATTCCCGGAACTAAGTTTTTTTCTTAATTTAACATTGTTGTTTGTTTCATTTGGTCGTTTGAACCATATGACTTCTTCAATATCAAAAATGCTTCTACTTCTTTGCCAGCCTTTATAAGTTAGATATAAAGAAATTGCCGACAGAATCAAGGCAGCTATACTAATCCAATTTTCTTTGAAAAATTCTTCCATAGTAGTTTTATTTAGCGAGCGAACTGTGTGATGTGTTCCTTGAAATCTTATTTGTAATTACCTAAATAGCATTCATCAATTGCATTTGGGTGTTCTTTTGAAAATGATTCTGAATAATTAGCTTTTTGAGCTTCTCTACTACAATATATATCTACTTCATCAACATTTATTTCTTCTGCAATTTTTTTGGCAGTGGTTTCTAATTCTTGTTGAGAAGTTTCTTTGGAGAACGAGGTTATCAATACCTCTGCGAATTTATCGCCGTTGATTAAATCTACTGTATCAAGTATTTCATAGGCAGGAATATTGTTGTTCTGGGATGGGGCATTTTCTCTTGTGCACGCTGTTATACTGAATAAGACAATTGTCATTGCTGTTAGGAAATAAACGTTGGCAGAAGAAATAATATTCATAAATTATTAGTTATTTATTTTAAGTTTAGTAGGTGAAGCTCAAAAATGCTAATTTTTTTCAACGAACATTTCACACAAAGTCTAAGTATATTCCGAAATCAAATTTTTGACAATTTTTATCATCGTCTCTTTTTCTCTTGGGTCGCTTTCGGCAATAAGCAAAGCTAGCGCGGTCCACGCGTTGTCATTGATTTTTCGCTCGACGGATTTTTTGAAAAGATAATCCGATTTATCCAAAAAATACACAAACAAAAACGCCGCCGAGCGCTTGTTGCCATTTGATACAACCCTTTAATAATCCCCTCAAAACTTCCGCCTCGTTCTTGCCCAAAAAGATCACCGGCCTCTTTTTTGGCGACAAGCTCTTTTTTAAGCTCAGCAATGATGCGCGCGCAATTTTCATACTCCAAAACAAATTTTGTCTTCTTTCCTTTCTTATCAGAAAGCTTGCCTTTGTCGTATTGCTCAAGCAAAGAGAGTGTTTTGGAATAATCCGCCAGCAAGCTTAAAATTTCAGTTTCTTGCCCTTTCAAAAGTTCTTTTTGAGATTGTTTTTGCAGAAATAAAACCGCTTCCTGCAGCTCGTGAAACTTGTTTTTTGCTTCCAAAAGCCGTTTTTCATTGACGACGTAACCTTTGATTAGATATTGCTTTAAGACTTTGCTTGCCCAGATGCGAAATTTTACGCCATTTTGCGATTTCACTCGATACCCGACGGAAATAATCACATCCAGATTATAATAATCCACTTGATAAATCTTGCCGTCTGCGGCAGTTGTTGCAAATTTTGCAACAACTGAATCTTGCACCAGTTCTTTTTCATCAAAGATGTTTTTAATATGCCGAGAAATAACCGATTTATCACGATCAAATAGTGCCGCCATCTGGTCCAAAGAAAGCCAGACGGTTTCCTGTTCTAACTGCACCTTCAGCTCCACTTCGTTTTGAGGAGTTTTATAAATGATTATCTCGCCTTTTTTAAAATCTTTTTCTGCCATGGATTTTTATAAATCTCAAATTATTTTTATTGTAATTCGCTTTCCCTCACTCCACCACCTCCCCCCCGAATATCTCCAGTACCTCATTCACCGCAACGCTCGGCCCGGCGGCAGCACGCGAACCTGCGGCATCTTTAGTCTCATTTTCCTCCTCATTCACCGTCGGCTTCATCTCCAAAGCCTTCAAAACCGTTTCGATTTTGAAAGAGCGTTTAAAAAGTTCCATGAAAATTGCCTCCAGCTCCACCCTGTGATCGTGTTCCATGATTTTGTCGCGATGAAATTCCGTGGAAAGCTCCAAAACCAGATTCATATCTCGAATTGCAGCGGGAGCCGCAGTGCGCAAAGACATCCTCAAAGACGGCGCTTTTACCCTTTCCAAAACTCTCGGCCAGCTCTTTTTCACCTGTGCAATGTCAATGTTAAGAGGGGCCTTTTTCTCGCTAACATCGACCTTTTCTGTGAAAATAACTTTTCCACTAGTTATCTCTGTCTTTTTTTCAACTCCATCAATTGATCCAGAAATCACTACCGTTTCTTCAGGTTTAGATACAGCCTTCGCCACCTCAGCAACTTTCCCCGCCCCACCCCCTCCGCAAACCCTCACCACAGCCATTTCCAGCGGCAATTGCACAATAGAATAAAATCCCAGTTTTTGCTGCGCTTCCTGAAAAATTTCAATGATATTCAGAAGCTCGGACATTTTCCCTCCATCCCCGCTGTTTACCGCCTCGATCAGCCGATCCCTCAAATAACTCACAAATTCATGGCTAAACTGTTTCAAATCGCTGCCCTGATCGTGCAAAGTATGCACGATCCGCAAAGCGCTTTTCGCATCCTTGTCGCACAAAGTCTGAAAAAGTTCCCGCAGCAGACTCACATCGGAAATTCCCAAAATTTCCTTCACATGTTCAAATTTCAACTCGCCGTCAACCGTAAACTGCTCAAGCAAAGAAATCGCATCCCTCATCCCTCCATCAACATAGCGCGCGATTGACTCAATAGCCTTTTCATCCGCCTTGATATTTTCCTTTTGCGCAATGAAATTTAAGCGTGTCATAATCGCTTTTTCGGACAGCCTCTTGAAATCAAACCTCTGACAACGCGAAAGAATCGTCTCTGGAATTTTGTGAATTTCAGTCGTCGCCAGAATAAAATACGCATGGGCAGGAGGCTCTTCCAAGGTTTTTAAAAGGGCGTTAAATGCCGGGTCGGTCATCATATGCACTTCATCGATGATATAAATTTTGTACCGCGCACGCGTAGGAGAAAATTTTATCTTTTCATTCAAATCGCGCACTTCATCGATACCCCTGTTTGAAGCGGCATCAATTTCAATCAGATCAATTAGCCGTCCATCGTTTATATCATTGCAAAAATCACACTTATCACACGGCTCAAATCCATCTTTCAAATCCGTACAATTTAGCGCTTTGGCCATCAGCCTCGCGGTCGAGGTCTTTCCGGTTCCTCTCGGCCCCGAAAAAAGATAAGCATGGGAAACACGGTCGATTTTCAAAGCATTAATCAGAGTGTCATGCACATGCTCCTGCCCCAGCAGGTTATCAAAATTGTGCGGCCTATATTTGCGATAAAACGCCAAACTGCTCATAGAAAATTTTTAATCTCGCCTCACTTTCTTTATCACATTTCGCATCTTCTTTTCAAACTCCTCGCGGGAAAAGGCCAGCGCATGCCTTCTGATCGTATGCGGTTTATAAAAACGCTCATTGTACAAAAGTCTGGCCAGCCCGTCCTCCATCGACTCAACCGTTTTTTCAAAGAAAAATTCACCTGTCTTTCCAGAAATAACAGTCTCGGTCAGCCCGCCCTTTGCATAAGCCAAAACCGGCTTTCCGCAGGCCATCGCCTCCACCGGCACAATCCCAAAATCCTCTTCCCCGGGAAAAATCAAAGCGCGACAATTTTCCATATAAGTTTTCACGGTTTCGTCATCTTTAAATCCCAAAAAATCAATATTTTCACCGGCGATTTCCTGCAAGTACGCCTTGGCCGGACCATCACCGATAATCACGAGCCTTCGGCCGATTTTGTTGAAAAGCTGCACAGCCAGATCGATTTTTTTGTAAGGAGTCAGCGTCGAAACGATCAGATAATAATTTTCGTGCTTTAAAGATGCCCGAAATCTCTCAACATCAACCGGCGGATAAATTACTTCGCTTTCACATTTATAGTACTTGCTCAAGCGGGTTTTTACCGTTTGCGAATTTGAAACATACAAATCCGGCCGGTCCTTGGCCAAAAAATCCCATTCCCGCAAATACTTGACCAAAGGCGCATACAAAAAAGCCTTGAAACCTTTGATGCGATTTTCCACACGATATTCGTTGCTCCAATCCCAGATATAGCGCATAGGGGAGTGGCAATAGCAAAGATGCCTGGTTTGCAAAGAAGTCAAAATTCCGTGGGTGTAAGCGGAATTTGAACTTATTACCAGATCGAATTCCTCAAAATCAAAATCCTCAATCGCCCGCGGCAGCAGAGGGACAAGCAAGCGATGCCGCCCGCCGAGCAACTTATAAAATTTCTGCAAATGTGATGGCCGTACTCGTTCTTTCTTGAAAACCTTTCCTACTTTTCCTTCATCATAAAACAGCGTGTAAATCGGTGCCTCGGGAAACATTTCCGCAAGTACTTTAAGCACCCGCTCAGCACCGCCGAGTTTCAATAGATGATCATGTACGAGCGCAACCCTCATGGTGTTTTTGTTGAAGCCGCAGCATCAACTGCTGGAACTTCTGTTCCGGCTGCATCTGCTGCTGGCGCAGCCTCGGCTTCTGCTGCTGGCGCAGCTTCATCTGCAGGCACTCCTTCTACAGCCTCGCCGCCGGTCTCACCACCAAAATTTGTCTCCAAATCCTTAAAGAAATCACCTGCACATTCTTCCAAAGCCTTTTCAATGGCTTTCTGCACTTCCTCATCGTTTTCATATTTCTTGGTCAAAGCCTCCATTGCAGTATCATCATCTGCATCAAATCCGTACTTCTTGTAAATCTCTTTAGCCGCATCCTCAAGCGCAGGATCGAAGATGTTTTCCGATTGGAAAATCATACATGTCGCCTCGACCGTTGCATCAATAAAAGATTGTTTTTCGTCTTTTACACCGCCTGAACAAGCTGTTAAAAAAATCGAAAACGCCATTAAACTTACTAGCACCTTTTTCATAGAAATTTGGTTAAATTTAACGAGATTCTATAATGATCTAAAAGTAACTGTCAAATTCTTTGAGGCTCCAGGCGTTCAAAACATCCTTTTTTGTGAGCCAACCTCTTCGCGCAATTCCCACTCCGAATTCCATAAAAGCCGGATGAGAAACTTCATGCGAATCGGTATCGATGACAAACTTTGCACCTTTATCCTTGGCCATTTTTACATATTTGTCACTTATATCCAGCCTCATCGGATTGCTGTTTATTTCCATCGCCACTTTGTTGGCAACACAGGCATCAATCACCTTTGCCATATCAAATTCCATCGGCGATCTTTTATTTATCAGCCTGCCGGTCGGATGCCCCAAAATCATGGAATAAGAATTTTCAATCGCCCTGATCAAACGCCTTGTCTGCTCTTCGGCCGGAAGTCTCCCATGCAAATGCGCGCTGATGACCACCACATCGAGATTTTTCAAAACTTCATCTTCAAAATCCAGCGCGCCATCTTTCAAAATATCCACTTCACAGCCTTTCAAAATCCTGATTTTTCCTTTCAGTTTCTTGTTCAACACATCGATCTCTTTCCATTGTTCCATGATTTTCTTTTTGTCCATTCCACCCGTCACTCCAACGACTTTCGAATGATCGGTCATCGCAAAATATTCATATCCTCCTTTGATAAATACTTCGGCCATTTCTTCAATAGTGTTTTTCCCATCGCTGTAAACACTGTGATTATGCAAATCGCCGCGAATGTCCTCAAGTTCAATAAAATCCGGCATTTTTTTGTGCTTCATCGCATATTCAAATTCTCCCTCATTCTTGCGGATCTCCGGAATGATAAATGGCAAACCGACACTTGCAAAAACCTCCTCCTCCGTTTTCCCGCCAATCATTTTTTCCCCTTTGAAAACGCCATATTCGCTGATCTTCAAGCCATCTTTCTTGGCAATATCTCGAATCCGCACATTATGCTCCTTGCTGCCGGTAAAATAATGCAAAGCCGCGCCAAAAGACTTGTCTTCAATAACGCGCAAATCCACATTTATTCCGCTTTTGAGCAAAATAGCCGACCTCGTATCTCCTCTCGCGCTTATATTTAAAACTTCATCATAATTCACAAAATGCTCCATCACTTCCTCATGTGACTCCACAGGATCGGCAACTGTCGTAAGAATATCAATATCGCCGATTGTTTCCTGCCTTCTGCGCAAACTTCCGGCATATTGGATCTTTTTGATTTCCGGACATTTTTCCATGTATGAAACCAGCCTGTTTGCTTCTATCAAAGCCTCATTTATCATGAAACGTTTTGTGGAAAACATCGAATGCTCCTTTATCGCTTTCAAAATTTCCTGTTCGGTTTTTTCGCCCATCTTCGGCAAACTTCTGATCAGCCCCTTCTCCGCCGCTTTCTTCAATTCTTCAATATTTTTCACCGCCAGATTCAGGTACAAAGCCTTGACCTTTTTTGGCCCCACACCGCGCAGTTCCAGCATTTGCAGTAGGCCTTCCGGAATCGATTTTTTCATTCTTTCATGCTCCTCGCACTTGCCGCTCAAAACCAATTCCACGATTTTATTTTTCAGATCTTTGCCGATCCCGGGAATCGCAAGCAGCTCATCGGGATTTCGCTTCACGATTTCCCGCAAATCCTCCGCCATATTTAAAATAGTCAAAGACGCTTTTTTGTAAGCATTGACTCTGAAAAAATTCGCTCCCGCAATATCCAGAATATTGCTCATCTCCTCAAAAATCGCTGCGACTCCTTTGTTATCCATAGATGACTTTTAAGGTTTTTTTCACCGCTTTTTTCCAGGAAAAATCTTTCAAACGCAATTTCCCCAATTTAATCAATTTGCTGCGATATCTTGGCTCTTTTATAAGCCTCCTTAAGGCATTTTCAATCTCTTCCTCGTCATAAGGATCAACGTAAATACATGCATCTTTTGCCACTTCCGGCAAACTGGAATAAAAAGAAGTCATAACCGGTTTTCCATGATAAAAAGCCTCCAATATCGGCATGCCAAAGCCCTCGTAAAGGGATGGAAAAGCGAAAATCTGACAATATTTATAAAGTGCGAATTTTTCTTCCTCCGTCACATATCCCGGCATTATCACACGATTGGCAAGTTTCAATTTATCAATTGTTTTCAGCAGTTTTTCAAATCCGATTCCTCTTTTTCCGGCCAAAACAAGCTTGTACTTTGGGAATTCTTTGGCGATTTCATAAAAAGCCTCTACCAGACGCACGAGATTTTTTTTGCTTTCCAGTCTGCCGACAAAAAGGATATAAGGCGTTTCTTTTTTAATGCCGAAATATTTGAAGACCGGCGATTTTTTCATCACTTTATCGATTTCTTTTTGTGAGATTTTTTTAATCCGAAAACCGTGCGGAACAACGAAAATCTTTTTCGGCTCACAACCGTATAGCTCTATCAAATCTTCTCTTGTCGCATCACTCGGAACGATAATTTTTCCCGCATTTTTCACCGCGTATCGCGTGGTCAAATTCAAATAATGATAATCCTTGAACGAATAAACCTCGCGCAAATGCCGAAAAGCCACATCGTGAATCGTGATCACGCTCTTCTTAGGTCTACTCAAAGGAAGCACATGCGAAGGCACAAAAAGCACATCGATCGGATGACTTTTCATCTCCTTTGTCAGAGCGGACAATGTCCAAAAACGCTTTGCATTCAGCACTTTATTTTCCAGATTTTTCATCTTCCGCAAATCCTCGGGCAACTTCAGTTTTTCCCTGCTATAAAGCACAATTTTATCCTTTTTCTTTTTCAATTCAGCAAGACAGCCGCTGATAATCTCAAAACTGTAAAATTCCACTCCCGTGGCTTTTTCACCTGCATATCTCGAACCATCAATTCCGATAATCATATAAGTATTTAACTATGTTTAATTTCCGCGGGCAAGCACTATGCAAATAATCTCTTTCGCCCCAGCCGTTTTCAAAACTTTGCTGCACTCATTGAGTGTACTCAAAGTCGTAGCCACGTCATCTACCAGGAAAATTTTTCCCTGGGAAAAATTTTCCCCATTCTCAAATGCCAAGTCCTGCAAATTTAAACCAAAAGCTCCCTGCACATTTTTCATCCGCTCGGCCCGACTCAATAGTGCTTGTTCACTTGTCTCAACTTTCCGCTCAAGTAGAATTTTCGGCTCGCCCAAAGCCTTCGCCAAAATCTCCGACTGATTAAATCCGCGATATTTGAGGCGATTTTTATGCAAAGGCACCGGCACAATCAAATAATCCGTATGCCCGCCCGCGCTAAAACCTGCGGGAAGACCTGCGCGAAATTTCCCAAGTTTCTGCCTCAAAATCTCTCCCAAAAACTCACTCAAGCCTTTTGAAAAATGATACTTGAAGCGCACAATGACTTTTTTCATCAGACCTTCTTTTATGTATGGCAAACAGACAACAAGAGCATCAAAATAAAAGCCTGTTTTGCATTTCGAAGAGCAAAAAAATCCGCCAAAACTTTCCTTTCTACATGCCGGACAAAAATCTTTTTCCGAAATCTTCACTCCGCTTCGGCACTTCCCGCAGACCAAAAATCCCTCCGTATTGCATCCCAGGCAGAAATCGGGAAAAATCAGATCAAGAAGCCAATTTTTTAGAGCGACAAAAAAGTGCATACTTCCAACTCTAGCAGACAAAATTAAAATTTTCTTAAAATCCGCTCGCACGCTATAATAAAACAACTTATCCCTGTCCTAATGCCCAAAAAAGCAATCTGCAAAATCACCGGTGAAGAATTTGTCCTTTTTGATCTGGAGATGGAAATTTGTGAGAGATTTGGTGTTCCATTGCCACAAATTTCCCCGACCGAGCGTTTTCGCTCTCTCATGGCTTTCCGCAACGAATGGAAACTATATAGAAGAAAATGTGACGCAACCGGTGAAGAAATGCTCAGCGCCTACAGCCCAAAAAGCCCCTACAAAGTTTACAAAAACCAGATTTGGTGGGGAGATAGTTGGGATGCCTTGGAGTATGGACGCGATTTTGATTTCAGCAAGCCGTTTTTTGACCAATTGCAGGAACTTCAGCTTTTGGTCCCACGCGAAGGAACTTCTATTTTCAATTCCGAAAATTGCGATTACAACAGCCATATTCGTCAGTCCCGCAATTGTTATCTGAATTCCCTGGTTGCGCATTGTGAAGACTGCTACTACTCATATTGGATCGTCGAGGATCAGAATGTTTTCGATTCCATGGTGACCAACGGCTCACAGCTTTGTTATTACTGCCGAAATGTAAACAAAAGTTATCAGTGCTTTTTCCTGGAAGAATCAAACAATTGCAGCGAATGTTATTTCTGTTACCAGTTGCAAGGCTGTAATCACTGTATTTTTTCCAGCAATTTGGCAAACAAAAGTTACTACGCCTTCAATAAGCCATGCACTCGCCAAGAATTCGAAGAAATTAAGAACAAATACATCAATGGCACTTTTTCATCGCTCGAAGAAGGCAAAAAAGAATATGGAAAAATTTGCCAAACGGCCAATCATCGCGCCTTGCACAGCTTGAATTGCGAAAATGTATCGGGCGACAATCTCTACAATTGTCGCAATTGCGAAAATTGTTTTGAAGCATTCGATTCCGAACATTGCGTTAACTGTGTTTCCTTAGGCGAAGCCACTTTTGCTTCCAATTGTTATTCCGCCGGCTGGCCCAATTGCCCCGGCCCGATTTACATGGCACTGGTCAGTAGGGGATGCCAGGATATTGCTTTTGGCAATTACAATTGGTTTTCAAGCAAAATTCGTTATTGTGAAAATCTCAACTCCTGTGATAGTTGTTTTGGCTGTATCGGCTTGAGGCACAAAAAATACTGCATTTTCAACAAGCAATATTCAAAGGAAGAATATGAAAAAATGGTCGAAAAAATTATCGCCCACATGAAATCGGCAGAGGAATGGGGGCAGTTTTTTCCAAAGAGTTTTTCAGCTTTTGCCTATAACGAAACGCCTGCTCAGGATTTTTTCCCATTGACCAAAGAAGAAGCCATAAAAAAAGGCTTTAAATGGCTGGATGAAGATGTGAATCTCACAAAACCCCAAACGATTGAAAAAATACCCGCTGACATCAAAAAATGTGCCAATTGCCAAAAAAATTACAAAATTATCGAGCCTGAAATTAAATTTTACAAAAATATGCACTTGCCCATCCCGCAACTTTGCCCATCATGCAGACACAAAGAGCGCTTCAATAAACGCAATCCCTTTCAACTTTTTCAAAGAAAATGCGATCATTGCGGCAGTGAAATTTCCAGCACCTACACTAAAGATAGAAAGGAAGCCGTCCTTTGCGAAAAATGCTATCTGGAAAACATGCTTTGAAAAAATACTGTAACCTAAACACATTATGCCAAAAATCATCTCCACCAATCCTTCACAGAATTATGCAATCATCGGCGAAGTCGAAATATCCGCAGACAACGAAGTAGCGGCAAAAGTGCAAAGTGCCAATGCCGCAAAACTGATGTGGAAGGAGTTGGGAGTTGAGAAGAGAATTGAAATGCTGCGGCCTCTTTATGAAAAATTCGCAGCAAAAAAAGAAGAATTTGCCCTCTTGATTACCAAAGAAATGGGCAAGCCGATCTCCCAGAGCACAAGCGAAATGCAGGGTGCTCTCGAAGAGATAAAGTGGTTTCTGGATAATGGCGCCGCCGCACTTAAAAACGAAATAACGCATGAAGACGCAGAGTCAATCCACCAAATAGTCTATGAACCTTTTGGCACAGCTGCCGTCATCACTCCCTGGAATTTCCCTTTTGCCATGTTTGTCTGGGGAACTTTTCCAAATCTGATTGCCGGAAACACGGTTGTTTTCAAAATCACCGAAGAATGTCCATTAACAGGCAAATTGATTGAGGCAGTGATGAATTCGGCGGATTTGCCTTTAGGCGTTTTTTCCGAAGTTTACGGAGCGGGGGACATCGGTCACAAATTGGCCACAAGTGATGTAAATCTGATCTGGTTTACCGGCAGCACAAAAGTCGGCAAGGAACTTTACAAAATCGCCGCTGACAAATTTATCAAAGCACTTTTGGAAATGGGAGGATCAAGCCCTGCGATTGTTTTTGAAGATGCCGATTTGGACAAGGCCGTCGCACAATTGTACGAAGAAAGATTCAATAATTGCGGACAAGTCTGCGACGCAATCAAAAGACTCATTGTGCACGAGTCGATTTACGCAGAAGTCACGGGAAAATTGATCGCCGAATTGAAAACTAAAAAAATCGGAAATCCACAGGAGCAGGATACTGACATTAGCTCTCTGGTAGCCAAAAGACAGCAGGATTTACTCGCATCTCAGGTTCAGGATGCTATAGACAAGGGAGCCAAAGTGGAATTTGTGAAAGAAATTCCTCAAGAGCTGCAGGGTGCATACTATCCGCCCACCATTCTGACAGACATCAAAACCGATATGCGGGTTTGGAAGGAGGAAGTTTTTGGCCCCGTATTGCCGATTGTTACTTTCAAGACCGAGGAAGAAGCGGTGAGACTAGCCAACGATACCTGTTATGGTCTGGGCAGCCGCATTTATACAAAAGATACCGAAAAAGCAAAGCGTATAGCCTCAAAAATCGAAGCCGGCACCGTCGAAATCAACAACGTAAGCCGCTGGCACAGCAAAAACCCTTTTGGCGGCTACAAAAGCTCGGGCATGGGAAGAGAGCTTGGCACCGTAGGTTTTCGGGAACTGTGCCAGATCAAGGTTATGTCTGCGGAAATCTGACTTAAGAAAAAACACCATTCAACAATGCTCTGATCATGCCAAAATTGGTCTTTTCCTGCGCTACTTAGCGTGGGAAAAATTAAAAAAGTGTGTTAACATAAAGATGAACAAATTAGCAAAAGAAACAACAAAATATCATGTATAATTGGTCCACGGATACAAAGGAAATAAGCAAAGACAAGACAGCATATTCGAAATGGAAGATGGAGCAATTGATTAATTTTGGATTGGGAAAATCCAAGATTGAAAAACAGCAGTTATTACAGGCATTTCCCTCTTTAGACATAGACCCCGCAAAAAAGAAATATCTATCATTTTTGCTATGGCCCAAAAAACCATTCTGAGCGGAAATCAAAGAAAAATCCTTCAAACGATAAGTTTGGACAAACTTTTTCATAAAAATTTTTATCTGACCGGAGGCACAGCTTTAGCGGAATTTTACCTCATGCACAGGCTTTCTGAAGATCTTGATTTTTTTTCGGAGAAAGAATTTGATTCACAAGCGATATTTGTGTTTTTTAAAAAGAATCAAAAAGCACTGAAAATAAAAAAAATAGATTATCAACAAAGTTTCAATCGTAACCTTTTCTTCTTACATTTAGACAACGACACCATAAAAACAGAGTTTACATATTTCCCTTTCCCGAGAATAGAAACGGCCGTGGATAAAAATGGGATTGCGATAGATAGCGTTCTAGATATAGCGGTAAACAAAGTTTTCACAATTTATCAAAAAGCGCGGGCCAGAGATTTTATTGATCTATATTTTATTATTAAAAAATACAAATTCAACCTGGGAAATCTAATAAAAAAAGCAAAAATAAAATTTGATTGGCATATTGACCCAATTCAATTGGGCAGCCAATTTTTTAAAGCGCAAGAAGTGAAAGATTTTCCCAGAATGATTGCCAAAGAAGATAGAAAAAGTTGGCAAAAATTCTTTCTTGATGAGGCAAAAAGTATTGGAAACAAAATCCTGACTTGAACTTTCTGGTGGGCAATAGTGGATTCGAACCACTGGCCTCCTCGAAGTCAACGAGGCGCTCTAACCAACTGAGCTAATTGCCCTTAAGTAGCGAGATTTGCGTTCCGAAGCCGAAGCGTCACGCGAATTTAGCGTGACCGGAGGCGCAGGAGAACTTACGAGAAATTTGCAAACGAATGTGAAGCAAATTTCGACGAAAGTTCAGCAAATCCCTATTGAGAAGTAGCGAGCCTGGCCACATGCCAGTCCACCTTCATTCTATTTACAAATTTCACAATTGTCTACTTAATCTTAATCTGATACAATAAAACCTGATATTTAACAAATTCCAAGCAATGACAAAAAAAGACGATAATCAGACAGCGCAAGGCGCAGCCCAGCAAGCAGGTACGCAGCCGGCTCAACAACAGCCGGTAGGACAGCAACCCGCTCAACCAAAGCCAGCCCAGCCGGCAGGACAAGGCGGCACAACTCAGGCGGGTCAACAAACCGCCCAGCCAATGGCAGGCCAGCCACCACAGCAGGGAGGTGCCCAGCCACCAGCGGGTTTCCCACCACAAACCGGCTACACACCGCAAGGAGGCTTTCCTCCACAGGATTTCGGAGGAGGCTATCCACCAGCGCCATATCCACCACAAGGGGGAGCATACGGCCCACCGGGAGGTTATCCACAAGCACCATATCCACCGCAAGGAGGAGCATACGGCCCACCGGGAGGTTATCCACCGGCACCATATCCACCGCAAGGAGGAGCATACGGCCCGCCGGCAAGTTATCCACCGGCACCATATCCGCCACAAGGAGGAGCATACGGCTCACCGGGCGGTTATCCACCGGCACCATATCCACCGCAGGGAGGAGCGTACGGCCCACCAGCCGGAGCAACTCAGGAAGATACAACTCCTGCAAATTTTCAATTGGGCACCAAATTACCGCCAAAATTGACCGTAAAAATTCCCGCACATACACTTAAATTCGACGAAGAATATTTTATCAAACTTTTGGCCGGCTCGATTTCTCTCTCCAAAGACGAAAAAAAGAAAATTATCGACTCGATTCCAAAGCTCAAACAGTCTCAAATTGATGAATTGATCCGAATTTTTGAGGAGGAAAAGCAGAAATTTGCGGCACTTTCCCAGAAACATGTTGCTCAATTGGAAAAATTGGCTCAGCAGCACTATGAAGAATGGATGCAGCTTGAGGATGAATATTTCCAGGGCCAGAAAAAGCAGGCCGATCAAAGCAAGGCTGATGAAATCCGCAAAAATCTCGGAATATAATCCCCGGTGACACTTTTGACAGCCGCAGATTTTTTATCTAATCTGAACTTACTCATTCAGTGAATTTTTCACGAATTTAACCTCAATTTCTATGAAAAAAACTTTCTTTTTGCTCATTGCGGCGATTACGATTATTTCGGCATGTAGCAGCCCAAAACCGGATTCAAAAGCAGACCTGAGCCTTGCCGACCAGCTTCTTGATGAACAACTCTACTCCGAGGCAATAGGAGTCAAGGATGCGGAAAAGTGCACCAAAATAGCTGCAAAAGATTTGCAAAAAGAATGTGCCGATGTTGTTGATGCAATCAAGATAACGAAAAAAGCAGTTTCTGATGATGATCAAAATGCATGTGAAAAAATTGAACTTAAGAGATACAGAGAAAATTGCGAAAACAGTGTTTCAACAGCTATAGAGGCAAAAGAGGCGTATGCAAAACTTGCGGAAACTGACAGAAAACTGGAAGATCAGATTCAGAGCGCAGAGGCCAAGGCCATTGATAGTGGAGATCCTGACCTATGTAATTCGATTGAAGATGAAAATCAAAAATACTCCTGCAAATACAATGTGGTTGTTAATAAGGCAGTGTCCGCGAAAAATCCCGAACTTTGTGAAGTTATAGGTAAAGAACCGGTTATCCTTGAATGCAAAAATGCTGTCGGGAATAATTGAGGACATGCCGCGTGTCCTTAAATAGCCGGATTGAAACAGTTTGCATACACTTTAAACGTTCTCGTAGCACTATCAGTGTTATGTACACCTACATAGCAAGTAGTCATCTTTGAATCGGTATAAAAATATGAATTGTACATTTTGTAGCTGCTTGGATCAACGCCGCAACTTACTGCAATTTCACCGGTATTGCAGCCCTTGCTTGTATAGTTTGTTTTACCGCTTGCCACTGAAACACTGGTAGATTCGCGCCTGGTATAAGTTCCAATACCCTTTGTAGCAACCAATTTACCCTGAACTTCAACTATGCCGACACCCGGAGTTGCCCAGTCATCATTGGTAATCAGTTTGATATTGTCATTTGATTTGATTACCAGCGCGTCATTATTTCCGTTCACCGGATCTTCATAATGATAAATAATGCTTTCATAAGACCCCTGAGATGGCGCTGCCCCTGAATATTCAAAAGCCAGACCTTTCATTTTTGCACTTGCCTTTACTTCCAGCGAATCCGCCAAAACTTTGCCGGTAAATGATGGAGCGCTCGCAGTCAATGTGCCGGTTACATTTAAGCCGTCGTTGATGTTTACCTTACCGCCATTTTGCGTACCGCTATTTTCAATTCCTTTAGCATCTTTCACATCAAGCGTGCCTGTTTGGATCGAATTTGTTTTTATTAGGCCATTTTTGCTGGTAATAGCATCCCAGACGCTCAAAGTATTCTCAACTATCATGTTCCCTTTGAAATTTGAATTTTTGGTCACGGCAAACTTGTCATCAATGGTAACCCAGCCACCATCATCAACAGTACCATTTTTTATTTTTCCTACATTCAATGACATCGCGGTAATTTGTCCCAAAACGCTGAAATGAGTTTCCAGATTAATGGTTTCGTCACCGGTTGTATCCGTAATTTTGCCTTTCAAATCCAAATTGCCGCTCACTTTTATATCGTCCTTTATCGAAAGCGGATTTGCTCCAGTATTTTCAATATCTCCGGTGATAATTGCGCCTGTGAAAGTTGGGCGCACACCACTGTTCTTTTCAGGGGGATATTCCGGAGAAGCCGAAGTTCCTGAACCAACGCTAAACAAAATAACGCCCGTCAAAACCGCAAGGCTCAAAGAGGAAATGGATTTTTGAAAATATCCTTTTTTCATATTTTTTTATTTTTTATTTCTGTTATGCCTCTATTTTACCATAAAAAGGGCAAAGAAGCCAACTTTAGGGGGAGACTGTTGAATTAATCCCATTGACCGGAAAACAAAAAATGATCGCGGAGCGATCATGATTTGTGGCAAAATGTATTTTGAAAAGAATATAATTTAACCAAGAAAAAGATATGTCAAAAC
>JACQRJ010000053.1 GCA_016206505.1 Candidatus Peregrinibacteria bacterium
GCAAGAGAATAAGGTAATAGTACTCCCTTTTCCTTATATTTCAACCTCTTCATTCCTTATCGAAGCGTTGCTATCACATAGATACTTCTAAAAAATCTTCTTTTTATTAAGGGAGGTGTGATAATATTTGGCAAATCAATAAACCAAGCAACCTTGGCATGAATATCGTAATTCATTTCACGTATAATAAGGATGTCCATGCCATCTAATGTGGTAATAGAAAATCCTTCTTTTCGCAGTTCATCGGCAAGCACTTTATCCGTATAATCTTGTTTTTGGTGAGCTGGATGTATAAACCACGAGGGATCAATATAGCGAGGGATTCCCTGAAAGTTTGGAACCTCAATGTATAGATGGCCACCATCTGCTAAAAGCTGTCGGGCATTTTTGTAGAAAATTTTTCGGTGTTCGTCCGAAAGATGCTCCAAAAGATTACGTGCCGATATGAAGTCAAACTTCTCCTTCACTGCGTGCTCAGGGAGTGGCTTGGTTATATCGGCGTGAATAAAATCAATCGTTGGAAAAAAGTTTTTCGCTCGCTCGATGGCATATGAACTCGCATCCATGCCAGTGAGCCTGATTGACATAGAATTGAATTTTCTTTGCACCTCGTCAAGAAAAGCGCCGAACGCACAAGCAATATCCAAGATTTTACCGCCATGCTTTATGAGCGGCCTAATATTACGTAGCTGCGGTCGATATATGCGAGTGGGCTTAGCTTGTGCAAGCCGCTTTTGCATCCACGGGAATGTAGTTCCTGAATTAAAGTATGTTTCGTCGTAGAAGTCGCTGTAGAGGGTAACATCCTCACATCCGCCATGGGGCGCTATACGTGGTGCCATATGTATATACAATTTTTCATATTGTGAGCGTAATGATTTTTATATCTCAAACCCTTGGGCTTTCTTGATTTTGTAGAGCCCTTCAAGGAAGTCGGTGCCAGCATAGCCAACGATAAGCGCGAGCTTCCAATCGCCGTTGGCAAAGATGCCCGCAATGCCTCCTACAAGCGCAGCGATAAAAATGGTGTAGAGAACGTATCCGAGACGAAACTTCTGATCTTTCTTGTTCTTCTCAAAATACTTCGCGATGCCAACAAGCGCACGCACGAGCCCGCCAAGAGCGCCAAAGAGAATGGGGTATAAAAGTGCTTGGTCCATATTTACTCTTTAAATTTTAGATTCTTTCCTATTGGTATATTCATTTCTTAACTTCACAAATTCATCGTCTGAAATTTCTTTGTCCTCATATTGCAGATCAATGAGCCTGTGCCGGTTTGTAGCGTTCAATGGTTCGATGCGATAGAATGGTCCAACATACGTTGAACATGGTATATAAAATGCCCTTACCAATGGATCGTTTTCTGCGCTTTTTTTTATAAGGATTTCTCCAGGTACATCAAAGTACAATAGTATGTTTTTTCTATTCTGATCGAGTGCGAATAATTTGATGATGATTTCATTCACAATTGAGATTGACTCAAAACTCATTGCACTCGCATCTTGATCCTTCTTTTGATAATGAACAGAATCGTTGCGTAAGACCATTAACCTATAATAGCTCTCTTTTAAGCCTTCGTCGATAATTCCCCAGTCATGCAAAATTTTGATAGCCTGGTCCCACTTATCTGTTGAGTCTTTATCATATACCTCCTTATACCATGCGCTTGATTTAAAATCATTTTTTAATTTTGCAATTATCGTATTAAAAATTCTTTCACCGAGACAGCATGCCCCAGTTAAGGCGGGGTAAAAATTCCCTGCTATGTATGCGTTAATAATATCTCGCTGCAAATACGTGTGCTCATCAACAACAGAAAGTACGGGTGGTTTTAATGCAAGGTACCGCTCCATTTTTTCAGTAGCATTAAAGCTGCCAAATTGTGCAACTATTTCATTTTTTATATCCTCCTTTAACTTGTCAAATATCGGACCCTGCCGACTGTCTTGAAGGATGCTTCGACTTGTGTTGATGCTAAAAGTTGTTATTTTATAGCGTTTCATTTGCTATTTTTTAAACGATATGACACAAATCTCCCCTTCTCACCAATCTGCTCGATCTTTCCTTCCTTCTCTACTTCTTGGAGGTAGTTTGTTGCTGATGCGTCCGATACACCCAATACTTTTTCAATGTCATTATTCGTCACGCTTCCCTTTTCACGAATCAGCTCAAGAATTTTTACTTTTCGTTTTTGCTTTTCATTGCTCTGATCTTCAGTGAGCTTTGCGATACCGCTTAATGGGTGTACTGATCGAAAATTACGCATAGCTATAAAAACTATGAGCGCGCCAATAAAAAGCCCAAAGATAAAGATAAGTAAGCCCATCATAGTCATTTACCATGCCGTTTATTTTTCTCCTGGAGGAATTCGACGACCTTTCCAATTGTAGCTTCCTTTCGGTTATTTAAACTATGTTCCCACACTCTTAATACTGTCCACCCGCCCTTTCGCAGTTTTACTCTATTCATCCTATCTCTCTTTATATTCCTCGCGATCTTTTCATGCCAATACTTTTTAGGTAATCGTTTCCTTAACGCTGTAAAATTATATCCATGCCAGAAATCTCCATCAATAAAAACTGCTCTTTTCTTTCTTGGCAAAGCTATATCCGGATTTCCTACTGCACGTTTATAATATTTTTTGAAATAAATGCCTCGCTTAGTGAGTTCCCGAAACACTAGCATTTCAACTCGCGTATTCTGCGAGCGAATTTTCGACATAATTTCGCTTCTCTTTTCCTTGCTGAATTTGTCCATAGCCATTCTCTTTTTCTATGATTGGCTTTAAATCTTTGAATACTTTTATAGCAATATGCTTTGCGAATTCTACTGGAACTGCATTGCCAATCATCTTATAGCCATCGGCTATATTCGTATACTTAAAAATGAAATTATCAGGAAATGTCTGTATTCTTGCGCATTCTCGAACTGATAATCGGCGGTATAAATGTTCCTTCCCTGGAATAAAGATTCTCTTGTTTGGTTCAACAAATTTCATTTTAGGGGCTTGCGGATGAATTGGAGCATGCCGCCCCCCTGCTTGGATAGTAAAGGATGGCTCATCCCAACTTCTCACTCTATTGCGCGACATGTATATTGTTGAAAATCCCCCATTCATGTATTCGTGATTAGGTATATCTAATTCATTGCCATTCGTCTTATTAAAAGGCTTTGCTGGTTTTGCCCTGCGCAAGTCAAAAATTGCATCCCTTAGGGTTGGCTTTGGCGATATTGGATTTGGAAAATCAAAAGAAAAACCAACTTTCTTCATGTGGTAGCCAATAATAATAATCCTCAAGCGATCCTGAGGGACGCCATAATCATGCGCATTGAGCAAACGATAACTAACATTGTAACCAACTTCCGCAAATTGTTTTAAAATTTCATCGAGTGCATCCCGGTGCCTAGGCAAAAGAATTCCAGAAACATTTTCTGCAAGAAAAAACAATGGCTGCTTTTCCTTCAAAATTCTTATATAGTCAAAGAATAACTGCCCTCGCTTGTCGTTGATTCCGCGACCAGCGCCTGCCTCGCTCCAACTCTGGCATGGGGGACCCCCAATAATGCCATGTGCGGCGGGTATTTCGGAAGCTAATACATCTACTATGCTTGTTTTATTCAATATAGTGTGAGGAAAATTATACTCAAATGTATCCCAAATCGATTGGTCATATTCGTTTGCCCAAATGGTACTAAATCCTGCTTTTTCAAAACCTAGATCAAGCCCACCTGCACCGGTGAATAGTGATACAAGCTTCATATTATTTTACAAAGCAAATTAATTTCGCCTTAAGATAATTTGCCGGATTATTTGGTGATTTTATTTCAACCGATTTTATGGTTATGCCCCTATTAGACTCAATGACATCCCTATCTTGCTTAGGGAGGGAATTGTACTTTTCTTCGAGCATAAGCGAAAATGCAGAGAAAATTGCTTCACGGTTAAAATCTGCCAGAGAGCCAAAAACTTTATGCGGTGTATCAATCCCCCACATACCTCTCACCCTAAGGTAAGTAATTCCTAAAGGGTCGATTTTCCTTACACCAGCAATTTCATTTGTTTCTGCTGTAAATTCGAGATGGTCAATTTCATGCACTTTTCTAGAAATGCTTTTAAAGGTTTTCTCATATACCTCTCGATCTGCTGCGTAACAATCTCCATAGACAAACCATAGAGTTTTTATTTTTGCCTCTGCTACCGTTCCAACGGCATAGATAATATCCTTCCTTGACCAACTGCCATTATCACAGTCCCTGCAAGATTGAAGGATTCTAATGTCATCACTGTGCAGTTTTGACTTTGGATAAGAACTATTTAAGGCGATACTGCCGATCAATCCGCCAATCTTTTTTACCTCGACTGCGTCACCATTTTTGACAATAAAATCGGGCGGATTATTTTGATTCCCTAAATACGAAAGATATTCTGAATGTACCCTGTCTTTATTATCTAGTCCGACAATGTCTATGCTTGAACAAAAAATATCCCTAACGAAATACTCAAGTGCTGTGCCAACGTTATTCATTCGATTTTGTCCAGAATAGAGCTCGTTCAGCTTAAAACTGTTGAGCTTTGACATATTATTTAGGGCTTTTAGGATGTTTGTTTCCATAATGTTTATTTAATCAGGCTATCAATGCTTATGCCGAGACCCTCGGCTATCTTACTAACCGTCTGTATCGATGGTTTTTTTATTACATTTGACTCTATTTTTGTAAGCGTTGTATAGGGTATGTCGCATTTTCTTGCCAAGGCATCCTGTGTTAATCCAAGCTTTACCCTAATAATTTTTATCTTATCCCCAATCTCTTTATTTTTCTTACTTTCCATAGTATGATAGCATAAGTATGGTCGTTTATACAGACTCACATTATTATAATACAGGAATAGCTTGTAGAATTTAACGGCTAAACCGCCTTAGCCATTGAATTGGCACCCCTGCGAGAGACGGAAATGGCAAGAAAAAGGGGTGTGGGGAAAATGAATTGCCGTTTCCGTCTCTCGCCTCCGTCTCGATGGTACCCAAACAGAAGCGGCGGTTGGCGTTCATTTCGCCCATTCATTAAGAGTGGGGAAGAGATGGTGGGGGCGAAAGGAGCGACAACAACAAAAATCCTAAAATTTTTCCTACCTATTTGGATTTCCGCCTGCGGCGGATTAAAATGGGGCACTAAAGTATTGCGTTTTGTGCTCACGCTGTGCGTGAACAAAACGGGAACGCGCGCAAAAGATTAAGAAAAAATGAAGGGGGAAATTTTAGGGGTTTTGTACTCCGCACCGCGGAGTCGCCGCTGGTGAGTTAGGTCTCAAAGTCGGGATTCTCCTCGAAAAAAGTTCGAACTTTGTTCAGGAAACACCGAATTAGAGTACAGATCGCATTTTTGTCTGAAGTTGTATCGGCGCTACGC
>JACQRJ010000005.1 GCA_016206505.1 Candidatus Peregrinibacteria bacterium
GCCCATGAATCAGTCAACAATTCGGTAAGAAAATCACTCAATTTTCAAAAATACCTCATTGAAAAACAAGATTCGAGTTATTTTACTTCTAATTCAACACTCTCTATACGCATTTCGAAACTGATTTTTAAATCTCCTTCAAAGTCTGCCTCACACTATCCACAAGCTTTTCATCCCCAAGTTTTTCCGCCAAAAAAAGCATTCTTCCAAAAGTCGATTTATGTTTCTTGGCTTCCTCAAGTGTTTTTATCGCCGATACCTTTTTAGCCAAACTGTTGTATTCTTTTGCAAACTCGGACTTGTCAATTTGTGCAATAAAATCAGTTTCGCCGGTTTTTTTCGCATAATATCGCGCCTTCTTGAAATTACCCGCTTTTAGATAAAAAACCGATGCATTATGAGCAGCAATCTCCAAATTCGAGAAATCCTGCGCCTTGTCAAAATAAAAAATTGCAGTCTCAAAATCACTCGACTTCATCGCTCCTATGGCCAAATTTTGATAAGCAGCCTTAAGATTTTGCGCAACCAGAGATTTCAAACTGGAAATAGCATAAGCAAGTTGAGCGCATTTAACCATATCCCGTGTAGAAATCGTCTGAACCTCTTCTCTAAAATCAGTCAAATCCAATAAATTGGTGGAAATAAGCTCCGTGATCGGCAAAACCGAAGAAGAATCGGAATATTTTTCAAAAACACCGACAGTCGCCTCAATATCTATGCCCTTAAAATGGAGACACACATGTCCCGGCAAAAGCTTAATTTGCAGATCATCAAGCGGAAATTTCAGACTGTAAAAATAAACATAAAGTGTCACTATTTGATTGCAATCTCCTTCAAGCGCACGTTCATCAGGATGTCGCAAAAGCTTAAAAAAACTCGCCGTTCTGATGTATTTGTAATGAAATCCCGGCCTCAAAAACTGCATAATCTGAAACAGATAAGCGACTTTTTGGCCGTCAGCCAGAGGATAAGTTAAATATTTTTCCTTAAGCAAAGCACTCATCTTTCTCAAATCAACACGATGAACTTTCAAAAAGTCTTCAAATTTCGCAACCAAAGCCAAGGTATCGCGATACATTTTTCGACGTACCCGCTTTTTTAGATAAGTATAGCCTTTAAATTTTTTCTCCATCCACACATTCACGACAATCAAATTTTCCTGCATCAAAACAAGCAATTTTTTGCGAACGGAAGCAAAATTATCGGTGGATTTTATGCCACGAAAAAACCGATTCACCCTCCACTCAAAAAAGTTCACATAAGGAGAGAAAAAAAGCATTAACCATCTCAGAAATTTCATAAAGAAATTTATTTGTCACGTTTAAGCACAGCCAAAAAAGCTGCCTGCGGCATCTCAACTTTACCCATCATTTTCATTCTCTTTTTGCCCTTCTTTTGTTTTTCCAAAAGCTTTCTTTTTCGACTCACATCTCCACCATATAGACCGGCAGTTACATCTTTTCGAAAAGCCGGAATAGTCTCGCGCGCAATCGCCCGTGAACCCACAGCCGCCTGCACAGCTATCGGGAAATTGGCCCTCGGAATCAGCTCCTTCAATTTCAAAGTCAAATCTCTGCCCACATAAAAAGCCTCACTTTTATGCAAAATCAAAGACAAAGCCGCAACGAGTTCACCAGCCACAATAATATCCAACTTCACCAAATCCTCGGGACGATAATCCAGATACTCATAATTCATTGAAGCGTAACCGCTGGAAATGCTTTTCAATTTATCGTAAAAATCGATAACGATAGAGGCCAATGGAAGCTCAAAAGTAAGCAACACACGATTCAGGTCAATGTACTGGACATTTTTTGAGATACCGCGTTTTTCATTGCACAAAGTCATTACCACCCCCACATAATCCTTTGGTACCAAAATTTCCACTTTTACCCACGGTTCACGAATTTCTTCAATAAAGGCCGGATCGGGCAAATCCACCGGACTGGAAATAGTCACAATTTCCCCATCATTTTTTTTGATAACATATGAAACCGAAGGCGCAGTCACGATCAAATCAAGATCATATTCGCGCTCAAGACGCTCCTGAACAATCTCCATGTGCAGCAATCCCAAAAATCCACAGCGAAAACCATGCCCCAAAGCACCGGAATGCTCCGGCTCGAAAGAAAGTGCAGCATCATTCATTTTCAACTTTTCCAAGGCATCGCGCAGCAAAGGATAATCATCGGTATCCGTACAAAAAACACCGGCAAAAACAAAAGGACGCACCGCCTTATAACCAGGCAAAGGCATTACGTTTTCAGCCTTAACATCAGTTTCGCCACTTTGCCAAATCGTGTCACCTACACGAGCATCACGCACAGTTTTCAATCCCGTGACAACATAACCGACTTCGCCGGCATGCAAAACATTTGCAGGCTTGTATTCCGGCTTGAAATAGCCAACCTCCAAGACATCTATTTCCTTTTTGGTATTCAAAAACCGCACTTTGTCTCCCTTCTTGATAGAGCCCGACATAAGCCTCACATAAGCCACAACTCCCTTGTAGGAATCATAAACGGAATCAAAAATCAAAGCTTTCAATTCATCATCATCATTTTGATTTTTTGGCGGTGGAACGGATAAAACGACCCTTTCAAGCAATTGCGCGACATTTGTTCCCTCCTTCGCCGAAACCGCAATAATATCCTCTTTTTTTAGGCCCAAAGCACTTTCAATCTCACGAGCCCTCCTATCCACATCCGCACTTGGCAAATCGATTTTGTTCAAAACCGGAATAACTTCCAGATTATGCTCAATCGCCATATAAACATTCGCCAAAGTTTGAGCCTCAATGCCCTGAGTACTGTCCACCACCAAAATCGCACCTTCACAAGCCGCCAAACTCCTCGAAACCTCATAAGAAAAGTCCACATGCCCCGGAGTATCTATCAAATTCAAAATATAATCCTGCCCCTTATAGTGCCATTCCATGCGCACAGGTTGCAATTTTATCGTAATTCCCCTTTCCTGTTCGATATCCATCGTATCCAGCATTTGATTATGCTTCATATCGCGTTTTTCCACAGTTTTTGTGATCTCCAAAAATCTATCAGCCAAAGTGGATTTTCCATGGTCAATATGAGCTATGATACAAAAATTTCGAATATTACGATTTTGCATAATTTAAACAGGAATCTTGCGTACTTTACCCAAAAAAAACCTTTTGTTCAATCATCAATTTTATGCTAGAATATATAGATTTAGCCTCAAACAAAAATGCAATTCAAAGTACCTCAGGACGTACAACGCGAGGACACAATTATCGGGCCTCTGACACTGAAACAAATGATAACCTTGGGAATCGGGGGAGGCATTGCCTACGCAATTTATATCACTCTTGCCAAAACGTATTTTATGGAAGTTTGGCTGCCGCCTGTAGCAATCGTAGTGGTAATAACTCTTGCCTTTGCCTTTTTGAAAATACACAATATGCCATTTCAGCTCTTTATTATGAATTTTGCGCAGTATCACATTTTGGCAAAAAAGCGCATTTGGATTCAGGAAGCGGACAGTCCATATATTTCACTGCTGAGCTTTCTTGAGCAAAAACAGCAAAAAAAATCTGAAGACAGCAAAAAAACAAAGGAAAAACCCACTATCGCGGAGCTTACAAAAGTTTTGGACACACACGGAGAAAAACACGATAAGTTGCAAAAACTCGTTGAACAAAATTACAAAAATTAAATATGAGCCTACTTGATTTCATTGCCCCCGGCAAAAAAAACCGCACCAGCGAAGGAAACAGTACCCAGGCACATTTAAGAATAGGCGAAATACGCGACAATGTGCTAGTACTCAAAAACGGCAGCATGAGAGCCGTAATCAAAGTTTCCAGTATCAACTTCAATCTGAAATCCGAACAGGAACAAAACGCTATCATAAGCGGATATCAAGGTTTTTTGAATTCACTGGAATTTCCAGTACAAATACTGATCCGCTCAAAAAAACTCGATATTGACGATTACATTCAACAAGTGAAAGGTCTCGGAGAAAAACAAACCAATCCCCTGCTAAGAGAACAAACAATGGAATACGCCGATTATGTTAAAAAACTCGTCGAATACGCCGACATCATGGAAAAATCCTTTTATATTGTCATTCCGTACGATCCAGGTCGTGTACAAGCGGAAAGTTTCATTCAAAAATTCTTTCAAAGCTTTTCACCAAAAGATACTGTTTCGGAAATGAAAAAACGCATGGGGGAATTTGAACAATTGAAAAAAGTGTTAAGTCAAAGAATGAGTATCGTTAGAAGCGGTTTGGAAAATTGCTCGCTGAAAACTCATCAGCTGACAACTCAGGAAATAATCGAACTTTTCTATCTCACATACAATCCAAATTCAGCCAGAAACATCAAAATAAAAGACCTCGAAAACACCCAGATAGAAAAATAACCAGGACGAAAACAGGCAACTAAAAAGCACTGTCTTGGCAGCGACCTACTTTTCCACGGTTGAACCGAAGTATCATCGGCGATAACGGGCTTAACTACTGTGTTCGAGATGGGAACAGGTGTACCCCCGCCTCAAAAACTGCCAAGACAATGCCTTTTAATTTCTTTCACTAATTACTGGTCTAAATAAAGATTCTCTAAAAAATAAGTCAATGACCTATTAGTACTGCTCGACTGAACACGTCACCGTGCTTACATCTGCAGCCTATCAACCCTGTAGTCTTCAGGGAGGTTCATGGGGATATTTAATCTTGGGAGTGGTTTCCCACTTAGATGCTTTCAGCGGTTATCCACCCGAACATAGCTACTCTGCCATGCCGCTGACGCGACAACAGATACACTAGAGGTTCGTTCATCCCGGTCCTCTCGTACTAGGGATGAGCCTTCTCACGTTTCAACGACCACAACAGATAGGAGACCGAACTGTCTCACGACGTTCTGAAC
>JACQRJ010000055.1 GCA_016206505.1 Candidatus Peregrinibacteria bacterium
AAATATTTATATAATATAAGTTATATTTCGTATTTTATGAGGGAATTAGATAAGCTTGATTGGAACATACTTGCATTATTAGACTGGCAGGGAAGAATGCCCATACAACAAATCGCTAAACAGGTTAAATCAAATAAAGATGTTGTTGGCTATCGGATTAAACATTTAGAAAAAAATGAGATCATAATTTCGGATAATTTTAATTGGTGGCCTGAAAACTAAAGGATTGAAATTAGCATTAACTTAAAAGAAGTAATTTATGGTGATTGATCCTTTTGCAGAATTAGGCTCTTATGTATTTGTTACTTGGATGGTTATTACTGAATGGATTCTTGAGTTTTTTGGCTTGATCCCAAGAGAAGAGGGATTTTTGTATAATTTAATATTGTTATCTTTGTTTGCACTTACACTGCTTATATGGCACTTTTGGGTGAAAGCTATGATTCACATTGGTGAGGAGATATATTTCTATTTTCGCACCAGGCCTGTCAAAAAACATTTGTAGAGCGTTAAAAATGCGTGCTGGCCAGCTTCGCCTCCAGCGCTTCCTTCATAACCCAAACCGGTGCCGGCTCATCAAACCAGTACTTGAACTGCTCAACCGCCTGATGCAGCAGCATTTTTTCACCTGTAATTGTCGCAACCCTCTCTTCTTCCGCTGCCAAAATCAAAGGAGTTTTTAGAGGATGAGGAAAATTATCCATTCCATTATTGTAAGAAATATCCATTACCACCTCAAATTCCCGCAAAAATTCGCGATTACAAAAAAATGGCAATTCATCTTCGGAAATGCCTTTATTGTTAAGCCAAAAAGAAGTGGTATTTATCAAAATATCACCGGTATTCAGACTTTCCCAGTCATCCGCATGAATTTCCGCCCGAAACATTTCTGCAAAATCTACGGCCATTTTTAGAGATTTTTCTTTGGTTCTATTTTTTACCCAAACATGGGCGCCGGCTTTCAGTAAAGCATAAGCAATCGCTCTACTGCTGCCGCCGGCGCCCAAAAGCACCACGATTTTATCTTTTAAATTTACTCTGCCGCAGAGTTTTTTGTAGCGTTCTTTTATTGCCTTCAGGGCGCCTTTATAGTCTGTATTTAAACCAAAAAATTCATTATTGCCGCAATACACCACAGTATTGGTCGCACCGATTGCCCTGACATCGGCGGTTGTATATTTCAAATACGGAATTATCGCTTCTTTATGCGGCAAAGAAACAGACAATCCTGTGATATTTTCAGAAACAGCGCGTTTCATAAATTCCCCAAGCCCTTCGGGAGGAACATCAAAAACTTCATAATGCGCATCAAGTCCCATAACTTCAAACGCCGCATCATACATCACCGGCGATAAAGAATGTTTCACCGGATGTGCCAGTAGTCCGTACCTCTTCTTCATTTCGTATGAATATCAGTGAATTATTTTTTCTTTTGAATATAGTCGTTAAGATTTTCCATCGTTCTCAAGACCTCCAGAGGCACCATCCAGATTGTTGTATTTGACTGGTCAGAAGAAATGTCATTGATGGATTGCAAAGTTCTCAAATGTAAAGCTCCGGGAGATGCCGCCAAAGTCTGAGCAGCTTTTGCCAGATTGTTTGAAGCGCTTACTTCACCTTCAGCTTTGATAATTACCGCACGTCTTTCTCTTTCCGCTTCAGCTTCTTTCGCCATTGTCCTCTTCAAATCCACAGGCAACACGATATCTTTCAGATCCACTGCTTCCACCTTGATTCCCCACGGATCGGTCGCTTTATCAACGGCTATCTGGATTTTGTCCGCTACACCTTCGCGATTTTTCAGCAAATCATCCATTGTCACCTCACCAACGGCATTTCTCATTGTAGTCTGCGCCAATTGGCTGATCGCCCAGAAAAAATTCTCCACTTCAATCACAGCTCTTCCCGCATCGGAAACTTTGTAATAAATCACCGCATTGATTTTGATAGAAATATTATCCTTGGTAATGGCTTCCTGATCGGGAACATCTACTGCCTTCACACGGATATCCACTTTTACCATTTTTTGAAAAATCGGAATAACCAGCCTCCAGCCAGGCATTGCCAGCTTCGTAAATCTTCCCATCACGAATTTCACACCGCGCTCATACTGCTTCACTTCCCGCACACTTATCAAAATTATAAAAAGCACAATCACTCCCGGATACAAAAGTAGTATTTCCATAAAAGTAAAAATTTAAGAGTAAATCGCCATGAAAACTAGCAAAGATTTCACCTCAAGTGCGCAATTTAACATTGAGCAAAGGGCGAAATAATGTTATTATATACAGAAATGGCACTTTTTGCAGAGTCCTCAAATCTCGAACAAAAACTAAGACAAAAATATGTTATACGCACAGGCTGCAGTTACCAATGCGGCAGGTCAGGTGGCAAATGAAACAGGTTCGCAAATAGCCAATTTAATCGGCATGATTATTACCAAAATTCCGCTCTGGATAGCGGCTTTTATCGTTATCATCAGTTCAATCGTCGTAGCAAAAATCGCCCGCCGCATCGTTATAAATAAACTGGCTGAAAAAGGCGTAGAAGAAGAGCACGAAGAATTGCAGATTTTGGGAGGACGCTTGAGTTATGCCGGTGTTTTGATTGTTGGCGTAACTATCGGTTTGAAAATAGCCGGAATTGATCTAACGACGATCATTGCCGCCGGTGCTTTTGGCGTTGGTTTTGCGCTCAAAGACCTGATTATGAACTTTCTTGCCGGAATTATGATTTTGGTTAGCCGACATTTTATCATTGGAGACTTTATCGATGTTGGCGGCACAGTGGGAAAAGTTGTGGAAATCCAATCCAGAGTTACCGTATTGCAGGCTATCGACGGTACAAAAGTAGTCGTTCCAAATGCCGATCTTTTCAAAAAACAGGTAACCAGTTTTACCAGCAATCCGTTTCGCCGCATTGAAATTAAAGCTCAGGTTGATTACCGTACCAATCTTGAAAATGCTTTAAAAGTAACCATGAAAAGCGTTAAGGAAACAAAAGGAGTGCTTCATGAGCCGAAGCCGGCTGTAATCATTGATGAATTTGCCGATAACGGAGTTGTTTTAAAAGTTCGTGCCTGGGTAGATTCCAAAAGTGGCTGGATCAAGATCAAAAGTGAACTTGCCAGAAAGATTAAGCAAAATTTTGATGACTATGGCATTGTTATTCCTTGGCCGATTTACAATTCGATTGATGACAAAGACATAAAATACGAAGAAAAAATGTACACCGAACCCGTAATTGCTGAAGCGCAAAACTCCCCTGCTTTAACTGCTGCTTCTTCGCCAGTGCAGGCTGCCGTTTTGGCTCCTCAGGCGGCCGCTGTGGTGATCTCCGAGGATGAAGAAGAGCCGGCGCTCAAGCCTCTCAACGAAAAATAGATAGACTTTGGGATACCTTCTGTTAAACTGAAGTACAACTTAACAAATTGGCATAAATGTCCAATTTATCTATTTTCGACATCGCAGGGCCGATCATGGTGGGTCCATCGAGTTCACATACTGCTGGAGCCTGTAAAATTGGGCAATTTGCCAGGGCCCTTTTTCATGCCACTCCGCAAAAAGTGACTTTTTATCTTCACGGATCTTTTGGGGAAGTTTATAAAGGGCATGCCACCGATCGTGCGCTTCTGGCAGGCGTTTTAAAAATGCGCACCAGTGATCCTCGGCTTAAAGACAGCTTTGAAATCGCAAAGCAAAAGGGGATAGCATATGAATTTATTCCTCGTGATCTCGGCAAAGATCAACATCCCAACACTGTGAAAATTGTTCTGGAAAACTCAAAAAGCAGGATGGAAGTAATGGGTAGAAGCATTGGCGGCGGAATGATTGAAATTTTTAAAGTCGATAATTTCAAAGTTAATATCAAGGGCACGGCTGGACGCTATCTTTCTTTGGTAATCTGCCACAAAAAAGATCCAAACCTTTTGCTGAAAATTCAGGAAAGGGTAAATTTGTTTCAGGGAATCATGGTTGCGGCAATCGAAAAATGCGACTTCGGTGAAAAATCTTTAACGATTTTGAGCCTGGAAGGACGCCGCATCAAACTTCCTGAAGTCATGGAATTGGAAAAAAGTATTCCAGAAATTGAATATATACGCTCACTATCTAAACTTGAAAAACAATGATATATGAATTTCATACAGCCGAAGATGTTCTAAAATTGACTCATCAATTTAAATTGCCCATTTCCGAAATCGCCAAGCGCTATGAAGGGGAGAGAAGCGGTAAATCGATGGTTGCAGTCCGCAATAAAATGAAACAGACAAGAGATGTCATGTACTCCGCTGTAAAAAAAGGTATCAAGTCGACTGAAAAATCCCCGCTGAAAATAACCGGAGGCGATGCCAAAAAAATTTATGATTCATTGAAGAATCTCAAAGATATGATGGGTAATAAGTTGACTGTTCGCGCCATGGCTTATGCTACGGCGGTAGGGGAACAAAATGCCTGTATGCAACGCATCGTGGCTTTTCCAACTGCCGGCGGCTCGGGTGTGGTTCCAGGAGTACTTTTCAGCGCTGCCGAACATTTCAAAGCCGGAAAAAGAAAACTGATTCGCGGTATGTTTACGGCATCCGCCACAGGTTTGATTATTGCATATGGTGCGACGCTCTCCGCTGCCAAAGGAGGCTGCCAGGCTGAAGTAGGCGCTGCGGTAGCCATGGCGGCCGCCGGCCTTACAGAAATGCGCGGCGGCACTCCAAAACAATGTTTTGATGCCGCCGCCATCGGCCTCAAAAGTTATCTCGGCCTTGCCTGCGATCCGCTCGGCGGCCTGGTGGAAGTGCCCTGCATCAAAAGAAACGCCATCGGAACTCAGGTGGCCATCGGCGCTTCCGATATGGTCATGGCAAAAGTGATAAGCTTTGTTCCTTTCGACGAAGTCGTGCAGGCCATGCAAAATATCGCCCAGATCATGTCACCGAAATTACGTGAAACAGCTCTCGGCGGCTTGGCCGTAACAAAAACCGGCAATATGATTAAGCAAAAACTTGGCTTAAAAATTACCACTGAACTTTAAAAATCATGGTAAAAGAACCTTTTGCAGAGTCATCGAAAAGCAAAAACTTCAAAATCGCCGTCCTGGCCTCTACCAACGGTACAGATTTACAGGCAATTATTGATGAAATGAAAAAAGGACTCATGCCCGGCATTTCACTTGTCGCCGTGATTTCCAATAAAAAAGATTGTGGTGCACTTGAAAAAGCCTACGCAAACAGTGTCCCCGCCATTTTTATCAATCCGGAAAATAAAACACATGAAGAGTTTGATATGGAAATTGCAAAGATTCTCGAAGAAAAACAAACGGATCTGATAGTTCTGGTTGGCTACATGCGGATTTTGAGTTCCGCCTTTGTGCGCAAATTTCCACACCGCATCATCAATGTGCACCCTTCTCTAATCCCAAAATACAGCGGACAAAACTTCTTCAATAAAGGCGTTCATGAAGCCGTGCTCAAAGCGGGAGAAAAAGAAACCGGCATGACTATCCATTATGTTGACGAAAATATAGATACCGGCGACATTATTTTACAAAAAACCTGCCCTGTTTTGCCCAATGATACACCGGAAACTCTCAAAACTCGCGTTCAGGACCTTGAAAAAAAATGGTATCCTGAAGCCATACGCCAATTAGCAAAAGAATATGGAAAAACCGGATAACGAAAAACCTGAATTAGCCGATGACGATGGGGCAATAAATCGAATTATAGATATCGTCACTTTGCCCCAAAGGCCCGACATGACCAGGCTCACCGTACCATTAAGGAGAGCGCTGCTTGGCTTGGATATGGCTACAAACCTGGTTGATGGCGATCAACATGCTTTTATGAAAGCTCAGCTTGTTATCGCAGGTGTATATGCGGCAATTTTTAGGCTTCTTGAAACCCAGGCATGTATCACCTTACCCGAGATCAGATGTATTATTATTATGGCTGCGGAAGCGATTAGTGAAATTCTGGCTGCCAATTTAGAGAGAGACAAAAGCCTCAAGGTCAGGCTCGAAACCTCCGCCAAGGGACGCAGGGCTCCGCGCAGCAATCTGGCATAAGGACATCAATTTAGCTCCTTCTCCACTTCCAAAAATACTTTGCCGCGCTTTGCAAATGAATCCAGAAGACTTTTTTTCGCAGCAATGTGAAAATATTACCTCCGCTCAGACGTTTATGATTGTGAGTTACCTCAACTTCCGGAAAATAGACAACTTTTTTCCCCAAAGCTTTCACTTCTCTGCATAAATCAAAATCTTCCATAAACAAAAAATATCTCTCATCAAAACCGCCGATCTGTTCATAAAGTTCCCGTGGCATCAAAAAACAAGCTCCCACCAGCAAATCAACTTCTTTTACGTCTTTATGGCTGAAATCTTCCATAGTATATTTGGCTACACGCTTCCTAAACCCCGGCACATTCTTCAAAAAAGTCCTTTTGATAATCAGATCAAAAATTTTCATATGCCTCCTGCAGGAATCCTGCACCGTACCATCGGGATAAACCAGTTTCGGCCCCAAAATACCTACATCCGGATGCTTTTCCATATAATCCACCATTTTTTGCACACTATCCTCATTTACAAAAATATCCGGATTTAAAATCAAAATATATTTTCCATGCGCATTTTTGGCTCCCAGATTATTGCCGCCGCCAAATCCCAGATTTCTGTCCGATTTTATATAGCGCACAAGTCCTTCTTTTGAAGCCTTCTCCAGATATCCCAGACTGATAGGATCATTTGAGGCGTTATCCACAGCGATAAATTCAAAATCGAAATTCATTTTTACCCGATAAAAAGCCTCCACGCACATTTTTGGAAAATACTTGCTGTTATAATTCAGCATTACCGCAGAAACCATTGGTTTACCGGCTTTTGTATTCATAGTTTTTTTCTGAAATTTTCCCGATCACTAGAAATATTTGTTTTGTTTTCCGAAATTTTAAGTTCCCAGCTACCCCGAACAAAGCTCTTGGGCTCAACATCCTGCGCCACCACAATTCCCGCTCCGATAAAACTTCCGCTACCGATTTTCACGCCCGGCATCAGTGAAGTATTCACTCCCACTCGTACATTATCACCGCAAATCAATCCCAGCTTGTTTGAGCCGCTATCCACACCATCAACCACTATATTTTTTTCGTCCAGCCTCAAGTTTCCCGTAACCGCTCCCGCCCCGAAAGAAACATTATTCCCCAAAATGCTGTCACCGATATAATTACTGTGAGTCCACACTTCATTACCCAAAAAACTCCTCGCCACCTCTGAAGAAAAGCCGATTACACAGCCACTTCCGATATGACTTTCGCGCACCAACGCGTTATTTGCAATTACACTGTTATCGCCGATATAGCACGGTCCCTGCACCACGGCATTATCAAAAATTTTCACATTTTCACCGATAATCACATCACCTCTCACAATAGCTTTTTCCGCAATCTTCGCGCTTTTCGCCACGCCTTTTTCCGCTTTCTCAAAGAAATATTTAAACACGGGATTCACATGCCACGGATACTTTATCGGCTGCCAAAAACCGTCATAGGAAACCGCCTTCATCGTAACTTCATCCTTCATCATTTCTGCCAAAGCAACTTCATATTTATCATCGGCATCGCTTTTAACTTTTGCCAGATATTCAAAAAGCTTTGCCGAATCTTTATGCAGATGCACCACCAGATTTACCATATCGCTCGGCTCCTTGCCCTCGCCCGGCTTTTCAACAATATTCTTAATCAAACCGTCCTCATCAACTTCCAGATACCCACCCGGAAAATACTTATCCACTTTCTTGCCCAAAAGATAACTATCGGCATCACCACGCTCAAAAGCCTCTTTAATAAGTTCAAAAGCGCTTTCATCAACAACATCATTACTGCTGAAAATCATCACCGCACAGTCGCCGATAATCTCGCGCCCGGCCAAAACCGCACCGCACATGCCTTCTTCCAGATCATTCTGCTCTACAACTTGCACCATTTCACCAAATAAAGCCTTTATCCTGGAAAGATTATGCGCCCCTCCCACCACGACTATTTCTTCAAATCCGGCCTTTTTAACCATCTCAACCTGCCACATCAAAAGCGGCTTTCCCAAAAATTTCAGAAAATTCTTATCCTCAACAGGTTTCATCCTCTTACTCCTACCTGCCGCAAGCACCAAAGCTTTCATCCATAGCAATTAAATTGCGCTTATTTTAGCCTTAAGTCACAATTTCGTCCATCCTATCTTCCTCGACCGCCCTGCCAATTTCCATCGCAATCCTTTCGCCGTAACTCATCGATTCTCCGTATAAATATCCCGAATATGGCGTAAATTTTGTGCCCGGCGATCCCGGAATCCGCATACTCACATCAAAAATTACAAATTCCTCCTTTCCGGCCTTGCTTTCAACAGCCCCCTGCAAAGCAAATGGTCCACGTATCCCCGGTGACACTTCTTTTTTCATCGTTTTTACAAACTTTTCGCCAAGTTCATAAGCTTTTTCAATCAGACTCTCTTTCATCGTCACGGCATAATGCCCCGTTTCTACCATGGTAATCATCCCACTGCCCAATTGGCGCTGCGTATCCGCATCAAGCCGCAAAAATCCGTCCAGATTTGTCTGCCTACGCGTATCCGTCCCCAAGAGTTCAAGCTCTCCCGAAAGAGGCGAATAAAAAAAGTTCAGATTGATATGCGCACCGATCACATATTCTTCAATAACCGCATTATCCAAACCCTCCTGAGTTATTTCACGCTTTTTTACCTTCTCCCTCCCGACAGCAAAATAACTCGCCGCATCATTTATAATAAAAAACGCTCTCTCATAGCCTCTCAACGCCTCATTCGCCTTTACGATCAAAGGCCCGCCGCCATTTTTAAAATGCTGTACTAATATTTTTTCAAGCTTCTCTTTTTCCCCGCGCCTTTGAACATTTGAAACTTTTCCTCCCCCCTCCCTCAAAATTTTCGGCATCCTTATGTCGGCCTTCTCAAGCAGATAATACTGATTTTTCTTCACATCGCGCTCTTCAAGTTTTACCCCTTCCCGAAGGCCCAGAATCGGCACTCTGAAATCCTTTTCCACCTTCGAAAAATCCTTGAAATAAACCCAGAAATAACGATTATGCACAAAAATTGTATTTAATGCACGAAGCTCCTTTTGCACCGATTCTTTCAAAACATCCTCAAACTTATCAACGAGAATAATATTCCCCACGCAACCTTTTTCTCCTCCCATCCCATCATCACGCTTTTTGTAATATTTCGCATAAGTTTTTTCTCGTCCCTTCTGACAAACCACCACAGTATCAAAACCGTATTGATTCGCACCATGACATACATCCAAAGCGCTATGTCCGCCCAAAACGCCTATAGTCACTTTTTTGGAACGCTTCTTATATTCAGATAAGATTTTTTTAATATCCACAAAATTTTTGTTAATTTTTACCTCAACAATTTACCCCAAAACTTTTTCCAGCTGATCGCTTTCTATCGCCATTTTTATATCCCTGGCAAGCCTTCTGCCCGTACTCATCGGTACATCATATCGGAGCCAGGTATAAGGTGAACCGTTGGTATATGGATTGGTTCCCGCCACAATTCTTGCTGAAATTTCAAAAACGAAATAATTCAGTTCCGGATCCACAACTCCTTCCAGACAGAAAGGCCCAAATAAACCCTTGTCAACAAGCTTACGCGAAGCCTTGACCACTCTTTCTCCCATCTCAAAAACGCCTGGCAGCATCGATTCACGCAAAACAATCGGCACATTGCCGACGATTGTATAAGTGGTTCTGATCCCTACATCCACCTGATCCTTCGCAGCGATACGGCCTACCGAATCGGCATTTGACTCGTACCTCTTATCAAAACCCATCACTTCCAGTTCATCGGTAATTGGACTGTAAAAATAATGCGTATAAATCGGCACGCCGACTATATATTCCTGTATTACATAATCTTCATTGCCTTTTTTGCCTTCATAATCTTTAAAACGTTCATAAAATTCCTTCGGAGAATTGGCCAAAAAGTAACCTTTGCCGCCCATTGCGCCGTGAAATTTTATAATCACCGGACGATCGATTTCTTCCGGATTTTTAAACAATTTTGGAATCCTTATGCCGGCATCCAAAAGCCATTCTCGTTCTTTGTTGCGATCAGATTCCCATTCCAGAATTCCTTTTGTGCCATAATGCATCATTTTCACATCCATCATCCGCTTCGCCCCTATATAAGCCACAAAAGAGCCATGCGGAATGATAATCGCATTTTTTGCCATCAATTGCTCTTCAATTTCAAAAAAATTCTTAAAATTATCAATTTCAATAATTTCATCGGCAACACCATAGCTGTCATAAGGCTGCCGCCTGCCTTTTTCACAAATGCAAACAGTCGCAAATCCTTCATCTCTCGCCCCTTTTAATATTTGCAAAGCCGTGTGACTGCCGAGAGTCGCAATCTTATAATCTTTGATATTCCCCATATATTTAAAAAAATTTAGGACTTTCAAAGAGCATACAAACAAAGCCCTATTTTGTCTATTGAAAATGGCGAGATTTGCGTTCCGGAGCCGAAGCGTCACGCGAATTTAGCGTGACCGGAGGAGTAGGAGAACTTTCAAGCGAAATTCCAGCGGTCAGCTGATGATTTCGCGTAGAAAGTTCAGCAAATCCCCATTGAGAAAATTTCTCAAAGCAAATTCAGGACGATTGATATAAAACAAAGCTGCCAATGATAAGTAAATAAAGTGCAAAAACCACCAAAGAATGTTTCTTCAAAAACTTCATCAAAAACCAGACGCTAAGTAAACTGAAAACAAAGGAAGTAACCGCTCCCAAAAGCATTGGCATAAATTCAACCGAAACCCCATCCGAGGCTTTAAATAAAGCCAAAATTCCCGCACCAAGAATAGCCGGCATCCCCAATAAAAAGGAAAATCTCGCCGCACTTTCACGCCCCACGCCCTGAAAAAGTCCCATAACTATCGTTGATCCTGATCTTGAAACCCCCGGAATAAGTGCTACGGCTTGAGCAATTCCGATAAATAAAGCTTTGCGCAAAGTCATCTCGGTCGATCCTACTGCCATTTTTTTATGCACCCATTCGCCAACAATAAAAATCAAACCCACAACAATCATGGCAACCCCTATCGCAAAAATATTTCTAAAAATTCCGTCTATTTGATCTTCCAAAAAAAGCCCCGCAAAAACGGCCGGCAAAGTACCAACAAAAATAAACAAAATCAACTTCGCATATTCTCCGTCAAATTTCCCGATAAAAAGTCGAAAAAATGCTTTTATCAAACCAACTAAGTCTTTCCTGAAATAGACAAAAATTGCCAATAAACTGCCAATATGCAAAGCCACATCAAAGCTCTTCAATCCGTAAACCTTTAAGCCCAAAAACCATTCACCGATCACCAAATGACCGCTCGAAGAAATCGGCAAAAATTCAGTAATACCCTGCAAAGCGCCCAAAACAAAAGCCTGAAATAAATCCATAACAATTTTTAGAGGACTTTGCAAAAGTACCAGATATAAGGCGGCAGGAAAAGCTCGACCGCAGTGTGCTGATTTGCACATGAGGATCGAGCTTTTCCGACAACGCCATATGTGGTACTTTTGCAAAGTCCTACTTAGTGCCTAAAATATCGCCTTCCGGTAAACACCATCCTGATCTTAAGTTCATCGGCTCTTTTGATCACTTCTTTATCATTCACAGAGCCGCCTGTCTGGCTGAAAACCTTCACGCCGGCCTTATAGGCTTCTTCCATCGCATCCGAAAAAGGGAAAAAAGCATCGGAAGCCATAACCGATCCTGCAATATTATCCCCACCTTTAAGGCAGGCTATCCGCACACTGTCTATTCGTGACATTTGCCCGGCCCCCACACCGGTTATCACCATGGCTCCATCATCGAGTTTTTTAGCCATGATCACGGCATTTGACATCACATGCTTGACAACTTTATTTGCAAAAAGCAGAGCATCGATTTCATCTTCACTCGGCTTCAAAACCGTTACGGCCACAAGCTCCTCTCTTTTCAGAATATATGTATCTTTGGTCTGAATCAGCAAACCGCCCGCCACTTTCTTGATATCCGTTTTCAGTAAATCCAGTTTCAATTCCCCCGTGCGCAAAATTCTCAAATTTTCTCTTGTTTTAAGCCTTTTCAAAGCGCCGGAAGAATACGACGGCGCAATAATCACTTCCACAAACATTTTTTTAATTTTCATATAATCAACAATCTCTTCCGTAACTTCTCTATTTAAAGCGATAATGCAGCCAAAAGCCGATAATTCATCAACACCGTGCGCCAGCCAGAATGCCTCTTTGATAGTTTTAGCAGTCGCCACTCCGCAGGGATTATTGTGTTTCACAAAAACCGCTGCCGCCTCGTCAAATTCTTTTACCAGTTCCAGCGCGCTATCTCCATCTACGAGATTGTTAAAAGACAGCTGCTTACCATGCAAAACTTCGGAATTTGTAATATTTGAATCATAATTTTCCGGATTTTTGAAAAAAGCCGCTTTCTGATGAGGGTTTTCGCCATATCTCAGGCTACAGATTTTTTCATAATGCAGATTTAAAAGTTCCGGCTGATTCAATATTTTCCTGAAATACTGCTCGATTGCTTCATCATATCTGTAAGTCAAGGAAAACGCTTTCCTGGCAAGTTCTTTTCTTAAATTCAGACTGGTTTCTCCTTTATCGCGAATCTCGGACAAAACTCTTTCAAAATCATTATTATCCACGACCACGGTCACATATTTGAAATTTTTTGCCGCACTGCGAATCATGGAAGGGCCACCGATATCTATATTTTCAATAGCCTCCTCTTCGTTCACTCCCTCTTTGGCAATCACAGCTTCAAATGGATACAGATTCACAACCACCAGATCGATAAAATGTATTTCATGTTTTTCCGCCTCCTCTTTATGTTTTTTGTCTTCTCTCAAAGCCAAGATCCCTCCATGCACTTTTGGATGCAAAGTTTTTACCCTTCCGCCCATCATTTCCGGAAATCCGGTATAATCCGCGACATCCAAAACACTAACTCCAGCTTCCTTAAGCACTTTCGCAGTACCGCCTGTTGATAAAATTTCTACCCCAAGCTCCGATAAACCTTTCACAAATTCAGCAACCCCTTGCTTGTCAGACACACTGATTAGGGCTCTTTTAAGCTGCATTCCGCTTTATTTATTGAACTAAAAATCAACAACAAAAGCCTGAAAATCTTAAGTTTCTTAAGCCGCAAAGTCAAGGCTCATCTACTCCGCCTTTGCTCCATGGATTACAGCGCAAAACCCGCCAAAAAGCCTTTATGCCTCCCCAAAAAACACCATGTTTCAAAAAAGCCCGCTTTGAGTACTCGGAACAGCTCGGTTTAAACTTACAATAGCCGTGAGGGAAAAATACCTTCAAAAGCCCATGATCCGGCGACAAAGTTTTTTGATAGAGCCAGACCAAAAAAGCCACCAAATACCTTGGCAGCCTGATAAAAGTCTTAAAAATTTCCACCATTTTTCTAATAATAACTTCCAGGATTCATTTTGACACCGTTGACTATCACTTCCCAATGAACATGTATACCTGTAGCTCCATAAACTCTTCCTGTATTGCCCATAACGCCTATTACATCTCCCTGTGACACCCATTGTCCTTCATAAACATTCAGACTGTCCATGTGGCCATACAAAGTCTGTACGCCGTTTCCATGATCAATAATCACATGATTTCCATATCCTCCTCCCCATGTTCCGCTTGAAGCCTTGATTACTGTTCCTCCGCCGGCGGCCCAAATCGGTGGTTTACTGCGGTCTGCGATGTCATAAGCATAATGCCCGCCATGATATCCCTGCGTGATCTTGCCTGTAGTCGGGAATATAAAAATCTTTCCAATCGCAGGCACATTTGAAGAAGCGGCATAACTTCTATCACTTCGGGTTATAGCTGGTACACGATAATCTCCGGCTATAGCAGGCGCAACGGGATAAATTGGAGTAGCCCCTGGTAAAAATAAAGTTTCACCCTTGGCTAGCATTTCGCTTTCCAAACTATTTTGCGCAATAATCGCTTCAGCGGTAATTTCATATTTTTTTGCTATCTTTTCGAGACTGTCACCGCTTTTTATCTTATAACTCACACCATCAACGGGAGGTACCATCAATTTTTGACCTATTCTAAGTTTATTTCCATTAGTGATGTTGTTTTCCCACGCAATTGTTTCAATTTTAAGATCATATCTTTCCGCGATTACAGATAAGGATTCACCGGATTCCACCGTATGCACTGCATAATCGGTCAGTCCCACCCTGCTTGCCGCATCTGTCTGAGGATTTATTTTGACCAGATAGCCGTCCGAATCGGCAACCAGTACATTGCCGGAAATAGCATAAGCATCCATATATTCGGTCGAATAAGTCATCGATGCGGCAGTAAAAGTACCCCCCGGACTCAAGGAAGTCAGCACAATAGCCGCAGCCGAAATACTAACAGCCTGAAAAAGTAAACGCTTTTGAGGCGAAGTGGGCAAAAGATGCAATAATCGAGCTTTAATCAAACTTAAAAAACGCCCGAAGCTCAATAGCGCGGGCGTCTGAAAAACTTTGGCGATCGGTCTTAACAAATAAAGAGCCGCTTCCACAAAATGGGTCTTCAGCACGTAACCTTTTGAAAAAATCTTCAGGTGACGATTTCTCCTCGCAAATGTATTTACGGTTAGCGTCACGGCTTCGGTGGTGGTAATTATTCGATTCATGCGTGTACTCTTTTCGTGAAAGCTATCAAAATTAATATTAAATGTCAATCGCACTAAGCTTTCTATACATTATAAAGCCAACAATATGGGGCATTACAAGGGCGCAAGATTGACAATATAGGGCAAATATTGTACTTAGGCAATAGAATTTTCTGTTCACAGCGGAAAAATGGCTTTTCAATTGATAAATCACCAGATCGCTACCGATTGAGCAAAATAAACACTCCAAAAATATGGTTTTGACTAAATCAAGATAATGTTGTGTTTTTCTATTGCATAATTTAAGACGCTTTGTTAAATTGCCGAAGCTTTATTGGTCACAAATTTTCTGCTTTAGATGTTTCATCTCAAGCTCAAAGATTACTTTTAAATCTTAATCCATAGAAAATGACTGAAAAAACTCTTTATGAAATCATGTTCATCCTAAATCCTGATTTGGGAGAACAGCAGACAGAAAAGGATATCAAGGAAATCAAGGAATTTATCACTTCAAACGGAGGTAAAGTAACCTTTGATGACGTTTGGGGTAACAAAGAATTTGCCTATCGGATCGGCAAATATGACCAAGGATATTACGTTGTACTGAATTTTGAAATGGATGCTCAAAATCTGGCCGAGTTCAATCATCAGTTAAACCTGAACCAGCATGTAATCCGTCATCTGGTGATAAGAGCGCCGAAAAACTATAAGACAATTACATTTGAGGAGTTGAAAAAAGAACAGGAAAAAGAAACGCTGGAAACCGAAGCCAAGAGGAAAGAAGCCAGGGAAAAGAAGCTCAAAAAAGTGGAAAGACCTGCGAAAAAAGTAGCAAAATACGTTGAAAAACCCAAAAAAGTGGAAGAACCGGAAGTGCCACAGGAAGGTGAAACGGAAGTTAAAATGCCAAAAAAGAAACCAGCCAAAAGTAAAATATCCGAACTGGAAGATGTCGATGAAAAGCTCAAAAACATCATCAATGACCCTGATATTTCACTTTAAAGCAGCGTAATATGAGAACTCTCAATAAAGTCATCATCATCGGCAATTTGACCAGGGACCCGAAGATTGCAACCACGCAGAACAATCAGATTGTTTGCACTTTTGGCATCGCTACAAATCGGGATTGGGTCAGTAACGGAGAAAAAAAACAATCCAGTGAATTTCATGAAGTGGCGGCATGGTCGCGTTTGGGCGAAATTTGTGCCAAGTTTTTGAAAAAAGGCAAACTTGTTTACCTTGAAGGTTACCTCAAAACCCGCAGTTGGGACGACGAAGCGGGCGGCAAAAAATTTCGCACGGAAATCGTCCTACAGGACATGGTCATGCTGGAAAAACGCAGTTCTTCCGAGGCGGATGACGAAATTTTGGAAGCTTCTGGGGAAGAAATGCCGGCAGAAGAGGATACAAATATGTTTTAATCATTAACTAAATCAAAAATGCCAAGCTACAAAGGAAGAAAATGTTACTTTGATGACCAGCACATCGACAACATCGATTACAAAAATGTGCGCCTTTTGAAAAAATTCATCACAAAATACAACAAAATCACTCCCCGCTACTACTCTGGAACATGCCTTAAACATCAGAAAAAGCTGACTTCAGCCATCAAAAACGCCAGATTTATGGCCTTGGTAGGCTTTACGAAATAGAAGATACTTTACAATTGGCTCATCAGCTCTTCAATTGTTCGGTCGAAATGATATTTCAACTCATTTTCCGTAATACTTTCCGTTTCTGATTTAGGATAGATACATAGTGGCACAAGCATAGTCTTTTTCAGATAAAGGTAAATACATGATCTAAAACCTCCGGATTTTCCCTTTTGCATATCAGTACTTGGAATCCGAATCTTATAAATTGATCTACCTATGGCGATTTCATTTTGCGGGTCAAATGCTTCAATTACAGCCAAGAGATC
>JACQRJ010000058.1 GCA_016206505.1 Candidatus Peregrinibacteria bacterium
CAATAAAGAAAAGTATACTTTGTCGCAATCGGGAACGCTCTTTGACCAGTTGATTCTTGATATTTACCGCGCAAGAAATGAGTTTCTGATGGATGCCTTGTTTATGAAAGGCGGAAAATTGAAAGCCGAATTTGAAGGTGATTTTCAACGTTTGAGCAAGTTTGGCCGTCTGATAAACAAAGGACATGCGAAACTTAAACTTTTTGAAAGAAGTTTTGTGATTGTTCCGGAAGATCAGGATGCTTTTAGTGTTCATTATGATTTCGTGAATTTTCATGAATTTGATGAGATGGAATACAGTTTTAAGCTTGTAACCGATGGCGGTGGGACTATTTTGATTTCCAAGCTGGGAAATGATTTTGAATTTTTCCAGGAAAGACTCGATGAGCTTTTGGGCGGAATGTATGAGAGGCTGATTAATGATGTTTTGAAGCAGGCTTTTGCGCATTTTCATGCCGCCACTTTGCTAAAACTGGCTTATAAGATGAAAGGCGGGAAAGCAGTGAGTTACAAAGAAATTGCGAAAATAGATAAAGATTTGGCGGTGGAAATTGAGCAATTTGTTTTTTCCGATGAAGTGTTTAAAGAGAAAGTGGGATTTTTGCGGGAAATGATAGATGAATACAATATATACTTTGGTATTGCCGAGGATAGCGCGGTTAAGGGCAGTTTTGTACGCTGGGTGATGTTTTGTCTGCCAGAAAAAAACATTGTTGCTTTCAGTATTTTGCCGAGATGGCAACAGGGTGGCGAGACTGCAAATGGCAATTTGAATGTCGCTTTGAAACATGAAATGTTATTTTTCAAAATAATTATGGAGCAGGGCAGGCCGGCGGAAAAAGTTGAGGATAAAGTACGCGAAATTGATCATGCATTGGTTATTTTGAATTTTGTGAAAGATCCCTGCTATAAAGATAAGAGAGAACTAAAACATTCCCCTTATCAATACGCGATCAGGAAAATGCCTTTCTTGAGAATTTTGCGAAAATCTTTTGTGGGAAAAATTGCTGCGGCTGATGTGAATGAATGGAAGAAACAGGCTAATGATATTTTATCGAGATCGGTTGTCTTGAGTGATTGAATCGGTTAGAATTTTGCCACTTAAATTTTTAACTTTTATCAATATGGCCCATATGTTTGATCAGGATAATTTCAAGGAAGAAGTTTTGAAATCAGAGATTCCGGTTTTGGTTGATTTTTTCGCAGAGTGGTGCGGGCCATGCAAAATGATGGCGCCGGTGATTGAGGAACTTGCCAAAGAATATGAAGGAAAATGGAAAATCGGAAAATGCAATATCGATGAAAGTCCGGATTTGGCTTCCGAATATGGAATTCAGAGCATTCCGACGATTATAATTTTCAAAAACGGCCAGGCTTCAGACAAGATGATTGGGTTTAAGGCGAAAGATGATATTAAAGCCAAATTGGTCTAGAACGAATAAAAAACTATGCACTGCTGCGTCGATTGCGAAACTTCCTTTTCGCCGTACAGTTTCGTACGGCTCAGGCGTAAGTTTCTGATCTCCTTGCATTCCATAGCTTTTTATTCGTTCCGGAACTGCTCTATTTTTTGGCGATTTTTCTTGCCTCAGTATTTGCCAGACCGTCGACGAGATTGTTATTTTTGTTTGTGTGATGGGCTTTTACCCAAGTCCAGGTGATATCCAGCCAGGCTCTAAGATTATCAATCTGTGCCCATAAATCCGTGTTGGCTTTGCGTTTCCATCCCTGTTTTAGAGTTTGAATAATCAGATTGGAATCGCTGAAAATTGTTATTTTATATTTTTGCATCTGATCATGAGACAGACCGGAAGATGTCCGCAACCACTCGAGCGCTTTCAAGATTGCTGTCATTTCCATGCGATTATTTGTCGTCTTTTTTTCCGCGCCTTTCAGAGTATGTTTTTTACCATTCAACAAAACCAGCGCCGCCCAGCCGCCGGGTCCGGGATTGTCTATGCAGCTGCCATCGGTGTAAATTTCGATTTTGTTTTCGGTATTCACGCTGAAGATTCTAGCAGAAAAAAACTTCACTGCCAGTGCTAAGGTTAGACTAGTTTCAGCAGCTAAGACCATGCCTTTATTGGCAGTGAAATATTTTGTTTTAAAAAATTGCTCTTATGGCGCTGAACTTTTTCATCAATCAAATATGCATTATCTGCAGTATTTGCTTCAAGTCGTACTTTCCATGTTTGTGGATCTTTTGTTTCATTTTCCACAAGATTGTGGTGCATAAGGTCATGATGAGTTTTGCAAAGAGCGCGAATTTTATCCGGGTCATGTTCTCTGTTTATGGAGAACCGCTCAGTATGATGTAAGTGATCATATTTTTTTCTGCAATCCATGTATTCACAGCGGCCACCGCTTCTTCTGATGACAAATTCTTTGATCTTTTTGGGAATATGATGTGACGAATTTGAAACTTTTGTCGGCTTTTGCATTGCCAATTTTTCTTCATGGAGCTCAATGAATTTTTGCATCAATTCTTCCCAATCGCCGATTTTTAACTTTTCCAATTTTTCCGCAGTTTCCTTAGATAATTCCATGGCAATTGTTTTCGTACCAGTACGAACTTTGCCTGACATGTCCGGATCATACGCCGACACCTGTTCTCCATCGCAAATTCCGCAAGCGGGTAATACAGCTTCCTCGCCTTCAACGCTTTGTGCGGCTGCACGCAACCCCCGTATGTATACCTCCAGCGTACCTTTGCTCATTTCTCTCGCTTTTTTGGCAAGAAATTCCGAATTTTCTTTGGTTGCGATTGAAATAATCGGACGAATTGAGTTGATCCCCTTGGTTTTTGCAACTTCCATCAGGGCCGGTTTGTCCAAAGCCTTGCGCAGTATCCAAAGCGCATCATCTACCTGGCCATGGCTCAATCCGGCCAATTTTCCAGCATATTCATAAATCGATCCAAAACCTTTGTATTCCCATATACTTTTCTCTGCAATCTCGGGAAGCAATAATTTGCATTCATGAATCCATTTTTTTGCATTGGTGCCGAATTGGACAAATTTCTGATGAGTTTTTTCGAGATTCTCAATATTTTTCATGGTAATGGAATGAGAGGATATTCAAGGAAAATCAAGCAGTTCTATGTATTAAATTTTACCTAACAAAAGCCAAAAATCCAGCATTCTGAAGTGACAAATGGCCTAGGTGAGCGCATGCTCACCATTGTCAATTGATGGACACGCCGTACTGGTACGAAAAATACATTTTGGTATGCTTTAACTATGGCAATTTCGCTCTCGCACTAGGCAGGCAAGTGGCAATGCTGTCTAAAAATTGATAAACTGCCCCTGCATGCACATCAAAATCATCCAAGTTGGCAAACGAAGGGCGATTATGAAGAATTGGATGCGGAATTTGTATTATAAAGGGAAAGAGTTATCATTATTGAAATGAAAAAAGCGATAAACCAGAAATTGATAATTTTTGTTGGGATACTGGTGGCAGCTTATTTAATTTTTCAGTTTAACGAAGAAAAGATTTTGACAGTGGATATTTTGCGGGAGATGGGGGTAGGGCAAAGCGGACAGGAGGGCGGCAACAATCAAAAAAATGCTGAATCTGCCGCGGCAAAGATTATGCCGAAAGACGAATATTTATCGAAGGTTTTTAAATTGGTTTATAAAGAGGAAAATTTTGATGAAGAATTTGAAGATGATGTTTTTGCGGCAATTTTGCCGGCGGATAAAAGTGCGGCAAAGGATGTTGTGGAATATTTTTTGCGGCTTAAAGAAACGCAAAAGGTCGCAAAGTTTCTTCTGATAGCAGATGATGAAAGAACCTTTGAATCGATGAAGCAGATTATAGAATTGATTTTCCCTAAAGCTGAAATTGTATTGTCAAAGATTGGCTCCGAGAGTGACGGCAAGGCAATCGAAAATGACGATGCTTTGGTGATCGGTTTGACTGATTTTGCCGATGGTCTTGAAAATCGCAATGTAATTGCCTTTCATGATGAGCTGACCAAAGAAATTTTTGCAAATTTTGATGTGGAGGCCGTGAATCAAATGGACGTCAAAAATCGCGATGTCGTCAAAACCGTGATGGAATATGCGCAGAAATTTGATGGGCAAAAGTCCGAAATCGTCAAAAATGCCCAATTCTACAATAGAAGTTATTTCTTAGTGAATTTCTATGAAGGCGAGCCTACAGATGGAGATCGTGAACTTACAATTCTCTCTTTTGGCGATTTGATGCTGGGAAGATATGTGCGCACTTTGATGAATTCAAACGGTTTGGATTATGTTTTTGAGAAAATAGCAGACAAAGATCGTCGTTTCTTTGAGGGAGCTGACATAGTTCATGGCAATCTGGAAGGGCCGATAAAAGATCAGGGAATAAGCGGCGGAACAAGTATGGTCTTTAAATTTAATGAAGATGTTGCGCCGCTTTTGAAGGAGTACGGCTTTACGCTTTTATCGATTGCCAATAATCATGCAATGGACGGCGGCTGGGACGGGCGTGACACAACGATTGAAGCCCTTGAATCTGCAGGAATTGGCTGGTGCGGTCATCCTCGCGATGTCGACTCCGGAAGTGTTTTTTATGGTTCTGTTGCCGATAAAAAATACGCTTTTGTCTGCTTTCATGATGTAACTTTCAAACTCGATGATGAAGCGGCCGCTTCCTTGATAAAAAAAGTGCGAAGTGAAGTTGATTTTCTGATTGTTTCGATTCATTGGGGTTATGAATATAAGCATAGTCCGAATTATGAGGCACAGGTGAAACCTGGAAGGGCTTTTGTTGATGCTGGAGCTGATTTGGTGATCGGCCATCATCCTCATGTGGTACAAAGTTTTGAGATTTATAATGGAAAACCGATTTTTTATTCATTGGGAAATTTCGTCTTTGATCAGTACTGGTCTACGGAAACTCAGGAAGAGCTGGCTATCGGTGTGGTTTTGGGCAATGAAAAAAGCAAAATTTATCTTTTCCCGATGAAAAGTGAAAAGTCGCAATCGCGGCTGATGGATGCCGATGAGAGAGAAGTTTTTATCGAAGAATTTCTGACTTATGGAGAATATGATGAAGAGACGACAAAGATGATAAAAGATGGATTGATTGAGATTGCATTGTAGTTTTGGCTGCATTTTTTCTGTGCTACAATATGCGAAAATAATTTCAATTTACCTATGAAAATTTTGTTTGGCGGAGCAGCGGGAGAAGTGACCGGATCAAAGCATCTTCTTACGTTTAATAACAAAAAAATCCTTCTGGATTGCGGCATGTTTCAGGGCCATAGAAAAGAGGAAGATGAGAAAAATCGGCATTTTTTCTGGGACCCAAAAGAGATCGATGCCATGATTTTGTCTCATGCACATATGGATCATAGCGGTGTTTTGCCATATCTGGTCAAGCAGGGGTATAAAGGACCGGTTTATTGTACTCATGCGACGCGTGATCTGTGCAATTATATGCTTGCGGATAGTGCCTATATTCAAGAAAGTGAAATTGAATGGATGAAAAAGAAAAAGAAGAAAACCGATATCAAAGAGCCTCTTTATACGATGGCCGATACCGAGGAAACATTAAAAAAATTTTATGCGGTAAATTACGAACAAAGTTTTGTCGTTGCTGACGGTATTATCGCTTCTTTTTATGATGCCGGTCATATTCTTGGTTCGGCGGTAACGCATATGATTTTGTACGATAAGAAAAAAAAGAAGCATGTTCGTCTTTGTTTTACCGGAGATTTGGGTCGCAAAGGTTTGCCGATTCTGAAAGATCCGCAAATAGTCCCGGAAACGGATATTTTGATAACGGAATGTACTTATGGAAACAGATTGCATGCGAGGCTGCAAACAATCGACGATGATTTGGCTGCTGTTGTCAATCAAGTGGCAAAAAATGGTGGAAAACTGATTATTCCGGCTTTTGCTTTGGAGAGAGTTCAGGAAGTTGTTTATCATCTGCATATTTTGAGTGATGCTGGAAAAATTCCGAAAATACCGGTTTATGTTGACAGTCCGTTGGCTGGAAACGTAACTGAAGTTTTTCGATCACATATGGAGTGCTATGACAAACAAACCTGTGAAGAATTTATCAAACATGGTGATAATCCTTTCGGTTTCAATGATCTAAAATACACCAGGAGTGTGGAAGAGAGTAAATCGCTTAACGAAAAGCGCGGTCCGATGATTATAATTGCAGCTTCCGGCATGTGCGAACATGGAAGGATTTTGCATCATTTGAGAAACAATATCGAAGATCCGAAAAATGTAGTTTTGATTGTAGGGTATCAGGCTGAGAATACGCTGGGCAGAAAATTGGTGGATGGAGAGAAAGCGGTGAATATTTTTGGAGACTCATACAAAGTGAAAGCTTCCGTTTATGTAATGGATGCCTTTTCCGGACATGCTGATCGCAGCGATCTTTTGGATTATATCGGTAAAATAAGGGGACTTAAAAAAATCTTTTTGGTGCATGGCGAGCAAACGCAGCTTGAGGCATTTACAGGCGCTTTGAAAGAAAACGGCTTTAACGATGTTTATGTGCCGAAGTATGGAGAAGAGGTGGAGGTGGAGATTTAAGGGACATGCTGAAAAACGTGCACTGCTGCGTTTTTCAGCATGTCCTTAGGCGGCAGTGTCGAGGCAAAGATCGATATCTCTCTGAATGTGGATGATAATTCCTTCTCCAGAAGGGTATGGTTCGACCACGCCGGAGGCTAACAGTTCGTATAAAGGTGATTCTTGGGCTACAAAAATCATTTCTTGATCAGGAGTTAAGACTTGCCCACCATTTAAGGCGATAGCCGCAGCTACTTGTCCCCGATTGTACAATTCCTGCTGTCCGGCGTCACGTGCCCCACGTCCAGTTTGATCTGTCATGGCCGCATTTCTATCAAAATCAACTTCTTTAATCACAGCTGCTAGTCTCGCATCTGTGAGTAATCTTAGCAATGCTGAGGGTGCAATCTTTCTTGGAATATGTCCTCTGGCAGCCTGATAGGATTCAATATCTAATGCTGCGGCTTCTAAAAACTCCCTAACCTGAGGGCTTAAAGCCGGACTTAGAATTTCTTTTGGCAAAGGTGCACCGTCGCTTGCGGCCGCGCTATCATCAAGTCCCTCACTTTCGTCTCCTTCAAGCATGGGATCAATTACTATATTAAGGCTTATTTTAGGGGCATTGTGCCAATTTGTAAAGCATTTTGTTGTGGGCAACATTAAAAGGCATCAAGACTGCTGCCGGCATCGGGATCGATGGGGAAGATGTAATCTCCGGCTTTACAGCCTCTTTTTGGACAGATATACATGGCGGCATCCATTTTGCAGCTATAGCCTGGGCCCCACCAGGCTTTGACATCAAAACTGCTGTCGGCATAATCATAATCCCCGACCTGATAAACTCCGCCATTTTCGAAACCATCGGTTCCAGGGACTACCGTTTCGCCGCGTTGGGCTTGCCAAGAATTGGCAAAGACCAATCTGCATTTGTCAGGATTATTTGCGTCAATTGTGACATCGACAAGATCGAGTTGGTGTCCCCAATATTCCTTGGTGGTATTGCTTTGGCACTTTATACCGAGAGAGACGTCGCATTGCTTATCAAAATGCTGTTTCAATTCGGCGCAAGTGACATTTTTGCCCCAATTGGTATTGAAAGAAGCGTCGAGACATTCTTTGGTATTTGGATCATTATTGATCAGTTCTGTAAGATCCTGGTATTGGTCGTACCAGTCATGAAAATCGATGAATTTTTCCGGCGGATGAAGCAGCTCTATCAATTTATTGTAGCCTGTCATGCCGTCCACTATCAGATCGTCGATTTCCAGATATTGCTCAAGCCAGCGGAGCGAAGCATAAGTGGCAGCAGCAAAACATGTACCCCACATTTGATCGATTGGCACGACCATGTGCGAACTTGGTGTAAATTGAGGAGCTACGGTTGTGCCGGTGCCGGAAGGAGCGGCTTGTGTATTTTCATTCGCCGAGTTGGCTTCTTCAAACAAAATGCAAAGAGGGAAATCTTCCTCTTCGATGACAAGTGCCTTGGTCAAGGCGAGCAGAGGGCCGGCAAGATTTACGCCAACGTCTACAATCGCTTCCGTTAAAATATCTTTTGCACTTCTTAGGCCGAGCATTATTTCACCATCAGAATATTCCCAGTCGAGATCGGCATAGACATGCAGATATTTGCCTTCGCCTTTTGGGACGATCAAAGGTGTGTTAAACACGAGCTCAAGTGTGCTTTCTTGCCACTGAAAACTCTGAATGCGATTGGAAAAAAGAACGTCTTCATCATCTTTGACTGTAAAACTATCGAAAGCATCGGAAAATGTGCCGGCGAGATTGTAAATCTCCAGCCCATTGACGGTTACATCTTCTTTTCCCGCAGCTCCGAGCCTCAGTTTCAAAACTTCAACTTCATCTTCATCATAGGCCAATTTAAGAGGCGGCAATTCTTCCACATTTACTTCCAGGTATTGAGGGAATTCAACTTTATTTGCATCACTGTCGGTGTAGCAAAAAATTTCCTCTGAACCATCGTCGAGAATTGTAGGGATTTCCCGATCACGCCAACAAATCACATCATATTCTGCGCGCAATTCTTTGCTGAAATAAGCAAGTTCATTGTCCTTTTCTTCTTTATAACAAAACATTTTTCCAAAATCATCGATATCGCTTCCCTCAATGTATTTGTCAAAATCCTCCTTGCTGAATTGCTGCAAAAATTCCAGCGCGTCGCCGGAAAAATCACCCTGATCCGAATAATAACAATAATTATCCAGGAAGAAATCTTCACTAAGGAGCGCTGCTTTACTGTTTGGTGCAAAAAAATCATCCGACAAAGGTCCAAGCGGCCCAAGCAGTCCGTTTGGCGCAAGCGGTCCTTGAAGCGGCACATTGTTAAGTTGAAAAAGAGCGGTGTCCAAATCTTTTTGGTATTCATCAACTTTCAAAGTTTGAACTTGCGTATTGCGGAAAATAATTTCAGCGATGTCGCCGCGGGTCATTAAGTCCCCTATTTCCTTGCCAGGTAAAACATTCATTTCTGTCGCCGGAATGAGATAGCTTTGATACCAGGGATCGTTATTGGCGATTTCGGCCTTTTGCCAATCAAGAGCTTCACCAAGGATTTTTAGAGCTTCCGCCTGATTGATGGTTTTTTCCGGACGGAAAAAACCATCATCATATCCCGATACAACCTGGTCATCCTCTGCCTGGCAGACGTAAGGCGCAAACCAGGCGTCATCAGGCACATCCGGGAAGCAGGAATCATAATTTTTGTTGCTCAAAAGATTGTTGCCTTCATAAATTATTTTTAAAAATTCGGCGCGATTTACTGGATTTTCGGGTTTGAAATAAACCTCTTCGGTATCTTTGCTCTTATAGCCGCTTATGACTCCGGTGTTTTTCAAAAAATAAATGGCATTAAAGTTTTCATTCTCGATTGCGACATCATCAAAAACGCTGTTATTAAAATCGGAAAAATCTTCAATAACCTTTGGAGAATCCAAAGAAATTACCGAAACTTTTGCATCTTGCAAATTTTTGCCATATGCAAAATAACCTGATACCAAAGTAATAATTAACAACAGTGACAAAACAGCTTTTTCGTTCATAGAAATGGAGGTGAATGAGAATGGCCAATGCTCACTTTAAAAGATTTTTGAGATTTTAACAATGTTTGTGATATACCTTTGTTATGTTTGGCAAAAATAATGTGCTCAAGGCTTTTTATAAGGGTTTGATCAGGCCGATGCTGTTTTCTTTCGATCCTTTAATTGTGCATGAAAAATTTGCAGAATTGGGCGGATTTTTTGGAAGGCACAAACTTACAAAATCATTTTTAAAAAGTCTTTTTCACTACAAAAATCCGTCTCTTGGGCAAAATCTTTTTGGAATTGATTTTGAAAATCCCGTGGGACTGGCGGCCGGATTTGATTATGACGGTAATTTGACAGGGGTTTTGGCGGAGATGGGTTTTGGATTTGGAACCGTGGGAACAATTACAAATATGGCTTATGAAGGAAATCCCGGAGTTCAGCTGAAACGTCTCATAAAGTCACGATCGATTCTGGTCAACAAAGGTTTTAAAAATATTGGAGCGCATGCAATGGCACAAAAATTAAGCGGTGTGCGGTTTGGTAGGCCTATAGGCATCAGTATCGGTCGAACAAATACGAGTTTACTGAAATCCGAAAAAGATTCCATTTCCGATATTTTAAGCGCTTTTCGTGTATTTGAGGAAGCGGCTGTGAATCATTCATATTATGAACTGAACATAAGTTGTCCAAATCTGATCCATGCGGATGATAATGTGAGCTTTTACAAGCAAAAATCGCTTGAAAATTTATTGCGAAATATTGATGAACTGAAAATCAAAAGACCGATTTTTGTCAAAATGCCGATCTCGGAAGATGACAAAACCGTGCTTGATTTGCTTTATGTTATTTTGAGATATGATGTGAAGGCGGTGATTTTTGGCAATTTGCAAAGAGACAGAGGAAACGAGACATTTGTACGGGAAGAAGTTGAGGCTTGCGGACGTGGAAATTTTAGCGGAATCCCTTGTCGAGAAAGGTCAAATGAACTGATTTCACTGGCTTTCAGGCATTTTGGGAAAAATTTGAAGATTGTGGGGTGCGGCGGGATTCTATCTCCTTATGATGCTTATGAGAAAATCAGGCGCGGAGCTTCTTTATTACAGATGATTACGGGAATGATTTTCGAAGGGCCGCAGGTAATTTCTACAGTCAATAAGGGCATTGTTGAGCATTTGAAGAAAGACGGCTTCAAAAGTATCCAAGAAGCAATTGGGGTGGGATTTTGAGTTGACTTTCAATATCAAATAACCTAGCATGTAGGTGCTAGGTCGCTTGTCTTTTTACTTATAATTTAACTTTCAAATATGAAATTGTCTGCAGGCAAAGAAAAAGCCCTAAAACTCGCAAAGCAGGCACAGGGCACGCTTGCAAAAGTCATTGCCATGATGGAAGGAGATGAATATTGTCCCAACGTCATTCAGCAGGTAAACAGCGTTTGCGGATTTTTGAAAAGTGTCAAAACCGAGCTTTTGGCGGGTCATTTGGATTCGTGTATCGTGAAAAAAATGAAGGAAAATAAGGATCAGGCTATCAAAGAAATGCTGAAAATTTATAATCTTTCAAACTAAAAATATGTCTACAAAAAATAACTACAAAGTCAGCGGCATGCATTGCGCTTCATGTGAAAACATCATTACGAGAAAGCTGCAAAAGCTTGAAGGTGTGAAAAATGTTTCCGTGTCATATGCAAATGAGTCGGCCGAGGTTGTAAAAGATGAAGGCGTTACACTGGATGCGATCAACAAAATTACCACACCTTTGGGCTATACTTTTTCCGAGGAAAAAAATGAAAATGAAGGGCATGATGTCAAAATGAATCACGGGGATCACATGAATCATGGCAATGGAGAGGAGAAAACAGCTGGTGGCGAGCCAAATCCTGAGCTTAAAACCTTGAAAAGACATGTGCAGATTTCGATTCCGATTATCATATTTAGCGCGATTGTGATGGGCTGGGATATTTTTTCAAACGATATTTCCTGGCTGCCAAAGATGAGTGAAAATCTGGAAGAATTTTTCCATCATTTACTGCCGATTTTGGCCACTTACATGATGTTTACAGTCGGAAAACCATACTTACTGGGTTTTTGGAGATTTTTGCGCTTTGGACAAGCAAATATGGACACGCTGATTGGAATCGGTACTCTGGTGGCATTTTTGTATAGCTTTATCATTACGGCTTTTGAAGAGCCGCTTAAGCCTTATCTCGATGTGGAAACTATTTATTATGACGTGACGATAATTGTCATAGGATTTATTACGCTGGGGAAATATCTGGAAGCCAACGCAAAAGCAAAAACTGGTGATGCACTGAGATCGCTTATTTCGCTGCAGGCGAAGTCGGCGATTGTGCGCAAGGACGGGGTCGATCATGAAGTGCCGCTGGACCAGGTGAAAGAGGGCGATTTGGTCGTGGTGAAGCCGGGGACAAAGATTCCGATTGACGGCGTTGTCGTAGAAGGGCAGTCGTATATTGATGAATCAATGATTACCGGTGAACCGATGCCGGTAAAAAAAGTGGCTAAGGAAAAAGTAAGCGGTGGCACCATGAATCAGGATGGATTTTTGCTGGTCAAGGCTACGGGTGTTGGCAAAAACAGCTTACTTGCGCATATTATCGATCTGGTCAAAGCGGCTCAAGGCAGTAGGGCGCCGATTCAAAAGCTGGCCGATAAAGTTTCATCTATTTTTGTGCCGGTAGTTCTGGTTATTGCGTTTTTGGCACTGATTTTGTGGCTTGTGATCGGTAGCAGATATTTGCCTTTTGATCAGGCGCTGGCGCTGGGAATTACGAGTTTTGTCGGAGTATTGGTGATTGCTTGTCCTTGCGCTTTGGGATTGGCGACGCCGACGGCGATTATAGTTTCCGTAGGTAAAGGAGCCAAAAACGGAATTCTGGTAAAAAATGCGGAGGCTTTGGAAAAACTTTCAAAAATTCATCATATCGTTTTTGATAAAACGGGGACAATCACGGAGGGTAGACCGAAAGTCGTTTATTTCCTCAATAAAAGTAAATTAAAGGACAATGACATTATACAAATAAGCGCTTCGCTGGAGGCAAAATCGGAGCATCCCCTCGCTCATGCAGTGAGTAATTTTGCCAAGGAAAGCGACATTCTGCTTATGCCATCTACCGATTTCAAATACACAAAAGGCAAAGGTATCAGCGGTAAGGTTAAAAATAAGAAATATTACATCGGCAGCGATACATTCATAAAAAGCGAATTGAAACTGCAAATAGATCAGGCCGCTTTGAACAAAGAGCAGACGGCGACTCCCGTAGTGCTTGCGGATGCTGATGAAGTTTTGGCTTATTTTCTGATCGGGGATGCGATTAAATCCGCTTCCAAAGAAGCAATTTCGACTTTGAAAAAACTGAAAATCGCCACACACTTAGCTACCGGTGATAGAGAAGAGGCTGCGGTCGCAGTTGCGAAAGCGGTGGAAATTGACAGTGTGCACTCAAAGCTTTTGCCTGAAGATAAACAAAATATCGTGAGAGATTTGAAGACGAATGATCAGAAAGTTGCCGTTGCAGGAGATGGCGTAAATGATGCTCCCGCTTTGGCTTTGGCCGATGTTGGAATTGCAATGGCAACGGGAACGGATGTGGCGATTGAAACTGCCGACATTACGCTTTTGCATGGAGACATCAGCAAAATAACCCAGGCGATAAGGCTTTCAAAAATCACGTTACTTACTATCAAGGAAAATCTGTTTTGGGCATTTGCCTTTAATGTATTGGGCATTCCTTTGGCTGCGGGGATTTTTTATCCTTTGGGATTTGTTTTGAATCCGGCATTTGCCGGAGCGGCCATGGCTTTTTCCAGTGTGTTGGTTGTGAGTAATTCTTTAAGACTTAAACTCAAAAAATTATGAAAAAACATTTGCTTCATGTTCGCGGAACTCATTGCAGCGCCTGCAAAGTTTTGATTGAGGACATTTTGATCGAACATAAAGACGTTCATAACGTCAGCGTAAATCTGCACAGGCAGATTGTGGAAATCGAAGGAGATCTTGAAGGTGAGACTCATGAAATTGCGGCGATGCTCAATCCCCTTCTTGCTGATGGTAAATATTTTCTATCGGCTGAAAAGCTGAAAAGCGAAAGAGATTTTAAATCTTTGATGATTGCAATTCCAATCGGCGCTATCGGTCTTGTTTTGTTTTTCCTGCTACAAAAATCCGGCTTGATAAATTTTGGTTTCGAAGGAGGATTTACCCCATGGACAGCTTTACTGATCGGTCTTGTGGCTTCGGTCTCCACGTGTCTGGCGGTTGTCGGCGGTTTGATTCTTTCTTTATCGGCCAAGATTTCACAGGATGTTTCAACTTTCAGGCCTTTTACTTTTTTCCATGTGGGACGCGTTTTGGGCTTTGCGGCTCTGGGCGGAGTTTTGGGAGCGATAGGCAGTGCAATCGAGATCAATTACACCATTACAGCCGTTTTGGGACTTTTTGCGGCTTTGGTGATGATAATTCTGGGTATCAATCTGCTGGATGTTTTTCAATTTACCAAGAGTTTCCAACTGGCTTTGCCAAAAGGCTTATATGACAAAATCACCAAAATTGAAAATGGATTTTTTGCGCCGTTTATAATCGGAGTTCTGACTTTCTTTTTGCCCTGCGGATTTACACAGGCCATGCAAATAGCCGCTTTGTCCAGCGGTTCGATTTTTTCAGGTGGGCTTATTATGCTGATGTTTGCGCTGGGAACTTTACCGATGCTCGCGCTCATTTCTTTTACATCATTTAAATTTGCGCATACAAAATATGCGTCGCTTTTTTTCAAATCCGCTGGCATTATTGTTATCGGACTGGGACTTTTCGCTTTTTTGGCGGGACTTGCAGGCCTTGGAATTATAAGCCCTTTATTTAATATCTAAAATATGCTGAAAAACGTCTACTGCTGCGTCAACTTCGTCGCTTCCTCCTCACTGTACAGCACCGTACAGTTCCGTCGTAAGCTCCTTGTTTCCTTGCATTAAACGTTTTTCAGCATATTTTTATAAACTATAAAATTTATGGCACAGAAAGTTATACTGACATTGAGTGTTTTGATAAGTGTGGGATTGATCTGGGGAGCGCTTACATATTCCCCGGGGGGCGATCGCGGAGACAGCGGCGGAAGTTTTGAAAATGCGCCGGGAGTGGTGAGGGAGGAAAACGGCGTTCAATACATTCGTATCGTGGCGCGTGGCGGTTATAAGCCAAGCCAAATCAGTGCAAAAGCGGATATCAAAACAATACTTGAAATTGAAACGCAGGGTACTTATGACTGTTCGGCCGCTTTGAATATTCCGCAGCTGGGATTCCAGCAATTTTTGCCGGCTACGGGTGTGACTCCCATAGAAATACCCGCCGAGTATGCTAAAGATTCTCTGAATATTTTGTGCAGTATGGGGATGTACAGGTCGAGGATAGATTTCAATTAAATTTGCAGTTGCCCATGCGGAAAACTAACAATTAAATCTTTCCGTTCCAAAACTATTGTCCATTTTTCTTCTCTGGCTTTTTGTGCAAGCGCATAAGTTGGATTGATTGCAATAGCCTGACCGACTTTTTGAAGCATGGGGACATCCGAAATAGTGTCTCCCAGAGCAATACACCGCTTTAAATCAAACACGTTTTTATATGTATTTTCAATAAAATCGCCTTTATCATTCAAGATGTTTAAATCAATTTTTCCGGAAAAAACATTATTTTCAAAAATCCATTCCGAGCTGTGAATTTTCCATGGAAATAGTCCGATTTTTTCTAAATATTCTTTTGCCATAAACGATGGCGCCCCAGATATAGCAATCAGTTTATAACCTAAATTTTTGAGTCTTATTAGTAGCATCCATGGCAAAAGATAAAAATGGCTTCCTGGTCCTGCAATAACATCTTTTGAAATTTTTTCTAAAATATCCCGTGAGAAAAATTTCAAATTAGGCAGCATATCTATCACAGTTGTCATATAATCTTTAAAGTCCAAATCACGGCTTTTCCATAATTCACGTGATTTTTCTACGATTGCCTCCTTCTCCTGAGGTAAAAGATTTCTATTCGTAATTTCGTTTATCAGAAGCTCTAAATTATCATTTCTGCTAACAGTGCCGTCTATATCAAAAAATACGGCCGCTTCACCCTTAACATGCTTATTTACCTTGAGTATTTTAAGCAAGTTTTCAATTTGTTTTCCAATCACCTGCGTGCTGTTTTGTTTCATAAATATGCCTTAAAATTTGATCCTTTAATTATAGCAGAATTGCGTGTATTTTTCATGCTGACTTTACTGAAATTATGGGGAAAATCTACAAGGCACTGATCATTTCTTCTAAAAATGAAAAATCACTGAAAATATTTAACCCGGGTTATCTTGTAATATCTAAAAAAGGTATTATTGAAGAAGTAAGTGAAAAAGATCTTAGAAAAAAATACAAAAATCATTGTTTTCATGATTTTTCAAACTATCTCATATGCCCGGGGTTTGTTGATGTGCACAATCATCTTCCGCAATACGTTTTTGTCGGCATAGGAGAAAAAGCACTTTTACCCTGGCTTGAAAAATATACTTTTCCCAGAGAGCAGAAATTTGAAAAAAAAGAAATCGCCAGTTTGTCAGCCAAATTATTTTTTAATGATCTAACAAAAAATGGGACTACTACGAGTTTGACTTATGTAACTGTGCATAAAGCAGCCACAGACATCGCTTTTGAGTGCGCCAAGAAAAGTAAAATCAGAGCGATTATTGGTAAAGTTATGATGGATCAATATAGCCCTAAACTACTTGCTGAAAGAACAGAAGCATCACTTGCAGATTCCGTTGAATTGATTGATAAATGGCATGGATATAATGATCGACTGTTTTATGCCTTTACGCCGAGGTTTGCGATTACTTGTTCATGGAAATTAATGAGAGGCATCGGAAAAATTGCTGCAAAGAAGAATGTTTATATACAAACTCATCTTTCAGAGAATATTGAAGAGATCAATGTTACCAAAAAATTGTTTCCAAAATGTAAAAGCTATACGGATATTTATTATCAAGCTGGTATTTTGGGTCCAAAGACGATTCTGGCTCATTGCATCTATCTTGATCAAAAAGAAGTAAAGTTAATAAAAAAAACAGAATCCAATATTGCACACTGCCCTACATCAAACAGGTTTCTAATGAATGGTATTATGCCATTCAGAAAATTCCGAGAGGAAAATCTATCAATTGGGCTTGGAACCGATGTAGCCGGTGGATACAGTTTATCGATGTTCAATGAAATGAAAGAAGCAATCGAAAATTCCAAGTCTCTCTGCCTTTTTTCAAGAGGCAGAATAGGCCAGACAATGACTATTGCGGAAGCTTTTTATTTGGCTACATTGGGGGGAGCAGAAGTTCTTTCGATGAAAGACAGTATTGGTAGCCTGGAAAAAGGGAAAAGGGCGGATTTTTTGATAATTGACCATAAGCAAATTGATCCCATGCATGGTAAAGGAGATTATCAGGAGCCGGAACAAATATTATCACGGCTGATCTATAGAGGAGATCGATCAATTATTAAAGATGTTTTTATTGATGGGGAGAAAGTGAATAGGGAATAGTGTTGTGATCTCCTGTACCACCTATTTGTACTTTTGAACAGTGAAGGAATTGATATTGCAGAAATCGAAGGGGAGTTTGAGAGAAGGAATGGGATTTAAATCACTTCCTTCAAATAACACTGTTCGCAATAAATAGGTTCAGGCCGCTCGGGTGCATAGGTAGTTTGCAAAATTTCACTGCAGCCCTTGCACTGCCGCGTATACAATTTTCTGGGATTGCACAATTTGATCCGGGCCTGAAGTCTGCAATTAAAGCAGCTCAAAGGAATCGGCAGTTTCATTTTGCGGTAAAATTTCAGTTCTTGCCGTGACACACGATAATTCTTTTTGCATTCTGCACATGACAAAATTTCATTAATCACATTATCGGAAACGTGCTCGATTTTATCCGAAACTTCGGCTGTTGCAGGAAGATAATCTCTGGGATCCTCATCCTTCCATTTCCAGCCCCCCCTCAAAACTTCTTCTTTTGTAAGCGGGAAATAATCCTGCGCGGTGGTTTCGTTGTATGCAAAAAGAGAAAGATTTGAAGGAAAAAATTGTCCCCACTCCCCCGTGGTTTTCATATGTTCGACAATTTTTGGAAACAGGGCTTCGTATTCTTCGCGTGAATATTGCTTGTTCAAAATACAATATGACTCGTGTTTAAGCCCAATGCAGCCGAAAAGATTGTGTGAATTATTTATGCACATCATGGAATAATAAATGTCGTAAGCGCTATTACAGACGTCGCTGGAGAAAAAGATATTTCTCACCGCTTCACCGACGCCGCAGACTTCATAGCAGAAGTCCGCTCCTTTGTTCCCGCCGAAAACGGTCATGTCATAAACATTTTTTACATTGCGGGAGTTGAAAGTGTATTTGCAATCGTCTCCTTTTGTCACTTCAAAACAGTTGTTGCACCTCTTTGTGTTCCACAAATAATCTCCAGTTGAGGACTCATTATTTGCGCCGTGAATGTATTTATGGGGAATTTTTTTGACAAAATCGATAAATGATTTTTGCAAAGCTTTGAGCCCTTTAACAGTCAGGAGATCCAGTGAAGCCAGCTTTTTTTCATAATCCTCTTTGGTGCATTGCTTATTGAGATAATAATACTTCTTGTTGCGCAAATTGACGCAGCCGAAACAGTTGGTGCAGCCGATACAATCTTTCAAAAACCAGGACTGTGAGCAGGTATTTGAGCCAATGGAAAATCTTAAATCATAGCAGTTGTAACAAGTGACGCATTCATAGCAGTATTTGCATTCTTCAGCATTTAAAACGTCAAGGCACTGCAAAGAATTATAAAGATTTTGGCAATACATACATTTTTCATTGGCATCAGCTTCAAAAATCAAATAGCAATCTTCACACCAGCCGCATTGATTCACAAAGTCGGAATTAATATTGTTAATAGAAGCCAGGCTCATTTGCGGCACTTTTTCCATAAGCTCGGCGAACTGAGCGAAAAATGGCTTGTTGAAATCAAAATCCTGCGCGAAACTTTTGCCGTCCCATTTATCCGAATACCAATAGCTGTTGGCATAAACGGGATTTTTTTTATCGGGAGAAAAAATCGAAATCAGTTCTTTGCCCGTTGCGTCACACTTTCTTCGATATAAAGAGCGCTGATTGCGCCAGGCAAGCCTCCTTTGTTGTCTGCAATCGGGACACAAAGTGGGCTTTGGGACTTTTATTCTTTCATAAAAAGCGATATCCCGATCGGTGATCTCAAAACTTTTTCCGCAACTTTGGCAATTATCATTTTGAAAAACTTTTTCCATATTCAGATTTGCAAGAGTATAAGCCCAAAAATAACAATCAGCAGGGCAAGTATTTTAAACGCCCAGTTTTTCATATCCAAAGATTCTCTGGGAATGAATTTGAAAAAGATTGAAAAAAGAAATCCGAATAGTAGGGCGAAAAATGGCTGAATGCCCATCATTACAGTGGTTAACGAAGCTTTTCCCAGCGTCACTGCATAAGATAAACTCAATGATCCTCCAAGGCTGGCCGATCTACTTAGCAGCAAGAGGCTCCAGGCACTTGCCGGTAATTTTCTGAAGCTTTTTGCCGTTGATTTGAGTTTTTTGGGATGAAGTAAAAGTAGCAAAGCCGGTAAGCTGCTGCCAAAAAAATAGTAAACAAAAGCAGAGGTGAAATTGATAAAATCGGGCTCGAAATATTTAAAGCTGACATTGGATATCGCCCACATGATGCAGCCGATCAGCATAAACCAAAATGCTTTACTGAAATGCAGAGCGTTTTTTTTGATCTTCATTGCAGCCAAAATTCCTCCAAACAAGATGACAAAAAATGCTGCCAGCTGGATACCGGAAAGAGATTCATCGATAAAAAAATAGGCGATAACAAGCGTGCAAAGCGGGATCATTTGCAGTAAAAGCGCTACTGTACTGGCGGATTCAAATTTCACCGATTTGAAATAAAAATAAGCGGGCAGTGTCCAAAACGTTCCCGCCAGAATTATCAGAGCAACATTCAGGTTGAAAATGAGTTCAATATCAAAAACAAAGAAAGCCAAAATCGCCAGCGGTAAATGAAAAAAAGCAAAAAACCAGGTCAAAGATTCTTCATTTTTGATAAAGCTTCTTCGGAGGCCCGCATCAATCGGATGAGTCATTCCCCATAAGAGCGGAGTCAAAATCGTGAAAAGCAGCCAGTAATTCATGCGTGATGATTATGTTAAACTTGTCTTTCAAGAGCATTCTCTATTCTGCGCATGCTGGTCGGTTTCAACATTTGTATAATTTCCGCGTCCTTACTGGTATTAATTCCATTTTTTTCTAGTAAAAGACCTACCATCTGCATTAATTTTGTCAGTTCTTGCTCAGTAATAATGTCTATCTGCAAATCAATTTCTTCGCGCAAATCATCTACACGCGCTGCCCTCTTCTGGGCAATAAGTACAAAAATAGAGAGAATGATCGCCTCTAAGGAAACAATCATTGTTAGTAAGCCAAATGGAAAAGGATCGAAAGCACTAATGTTAGGCACAAAATCCAAATTTATTGCAATCCAAATCGCAAACCAAAGAGCATTAAGAATTAAAAATGTGTTACTGCCAAAAGCAGCGGTCATGAAATCTGCACATTTCTCAGAGAAACTTCTTTTCGCAGCCGCTTTGGATTTCATGCTTTTGATAATGCGGCGGCTGCTTGTAACAGGTTCATAAAGATATGAAAGATGTTTTTTAAATTTTGCCATTGGATATTTGGTAAAGACTAAAAAAATTCATTGTATTATTGATATCATAATTTTCGAGATAATTTTGAATTATATTAAAAAGTAATATTCCAAGGGAATCGAAACAGCTTTAGCCTCTTTATCAATCGCTAATTTGGAGCTTGAAAAAATCAGGTTGTAGTCGGAATTGATTTTTTTCATGCTGTTCAAAATCTGTTTAGGCCGTTGATCGTGCTATATCCAGAAGCCTTCATTGAGCTTTCAGAGAGAGCTTTTCATGATCTTTTTCAAGGAGCAGCGTTTTTTCTCTAGTCGAACATTTCAGATTTTTTTTTGAGCCAGTCTCGTTCGACCTTAAGCTGGCCCACCCGTTTATACAACTCATCAACCAGCTCTTTTAATTCCGCCTTTTCCTGATCCTTGGCTTTCTGAAATATTGCAGGGCCTTCCAATTTAAACTGATTTTTCCATGAATGAATCTGTGTCGCATGCACCTGATATTCGGACGCAATCTGAGCTAAAGTTTTTTCATTTTTATAGGTTTCCAATATTACTTTGAGCTTGAACGCTCCGTCGTACTGTTTTCTAATTCTTTTTGTCATACTTTTGGGCTTAAAACTCTCTCTTATTCTACCTCACTTTTGTGTCCGATTTTCCGGGACCATTATAAATTAAGAAAGTTCGTATAATTCTTTCAAACGATTTTTTATCAATTCGAGAGTTTTAGAATCTACCTCGCCTATGTACTTATGAAGTCTTCTTTTGTCATAGGAAGTGACATGATGCATTTTGATGACTGAATCTTGATGAAGTTTGTTTTTGGTAGTTTTTTTCAGCTCAATATCATCTAGCTTGATCTTGGCGGTTTTGCTTGTAATCGCTATACATGTAAAAAGATTTGACCTCTTTAGAAGCTCATTTGGAGAAATCACAACGGCAGGTCTGATTTTTTGATATTCATGTCCAATACTTGGTGAGTAATTTACAAGCCAAATATCGCCATAAGCTACTTTTATCATTTTTTATCAGGCAAATTCATATAATAATCATATTCTTCCTCGGAAAGAGGCGGCAGATGTTCAAGCACATCTGAAGCTGCGGCATCCAAAAAATCCATTTCATGGTCTCTCTGTGAATATGGCTGAGTTCTCTGAAAAACCAAATCATAATCAATGTCGTTTTGATCATTAGTTGCAACCCAAGGCACATCATCATGTGAATATGCACGGAGTTCACTACCATTCTTATCGGAAAGCCGTGCTAATACGTCATCTATTTGTTCAACCTCCATCGCGCTCAAGACATTCAAATCGCATTTGCGGCGGGGAAGATATTTCTTTTGATCGTACTGAAAATATTTGCTACGTACACGCTCAAGTTCTCCACATCCTATCATCTCATCCGTTACTGCCTTAAATTGTCTTGGAGTGGGGCCGTGGTGATTCTTCATATAAGTTGCACCCGTTATAAATTGCCCGTGTTTTTCATAAAAATCGAAATCAATAAAATAAAGCAATTTAAAAAGAGCAGTTTCACCAATATTGGGCTTTGCGCCAACTTTTTCCAACACATAAAGAAGCACTTCCTCAAACTTTCGAGCGTTAAATTTACCGGATTGATTCTTTAAAACTATTTTTTCTTTCAATTTCTCCTGCTCGGATTCCTTAGATTTATACATTTGAAGAATTTCAAAAATAACCTTGGCTTGTCCAATAGTGAGTTCTCTTTGCCCCCTTTCAATTTGGATATACGTTGGGCGAGAAACTCCAAGCTTTTCAGCCATCTCTGCCTGAGTGATTCCTTGTTTTTGGCGAATTTGTTTGAGGTTCATGGTAATGATTACTGATAATACAGACCCGTTATAGCGGCCAAAAACCGTATTGTCAATATATTTTACATCGCGTTGGCAGAATCAAAAGCTTTACATTTACCATGGAAGGATTTATACTACTGATTGGCTTTTTTAATTTTTAACACAGTTCAGATGAGATTCGCCTTTCTCAATAGTGAAAACTCTTGCACCACATTACCGGAGCAACGCAGATACAAGAGTTTTGCCGACAAGAGTGTCGTGACTCAATTGTACGGATTTTCGCTGCCAATCAACAATTGTTCAAGGCTTGCTCTGTTTCCAGAATAAGCAAATTCCTGAGCGCCGCTAATCATAATAATATTAAGAGATTTGACTGTATCATTATCCTTCTCATAAAGTGTTCTTCTTTTAACTTTTGTCGCTCCTTTTGGATGAGTTAGTTCGAGAAGAATTCGAGGAGTTAGGCAGTTCCCTTGCGATAAAATCCTCCATCGGCTTAAACCATTCTTCAACTTGTTGCGAAATAATATCCGGCACGCCTGTTTTTGCCGCATAAAAATAATGCGCATATCCTAGCCCTTGATACGGTCTGCGCTTGCCCATTCTTTTTTCTTTGATATTAAGGACTTCAAGATAACCATCTTTGTCAGCAAAATTTTTCAGATAGAAGCAAGGTACAAAATGTTGAACTTTTGTTGGACTAGGGCTTTTCATGTTTAATGACTAGAATTTTCCACAATTTCAATCTCCTCCGGCGTTAGATTATAGAGTTCATATACCATACCCCTTTTCTTTTTGTCTGCCCGCCTGAAAGAGCCGCCTTTTTCGGGGCGGAATTAGGGTGGTGGGTGGGTTTAGAGAGTTTGGAGAGCCTCAAAGATTTTGACCATAGCTAAAGTATCTAATTTGCAATATTCAAGTAAATCATTTTGCATTTTTGTTTTTTCTTCCTCATCTTCAACTTCAAACATCATTTTCTTCCAAGCGTTCATCGCCATTACTCCATCTCTTACATTTAAATTTTTATAAGACATTTCGGGTACTAAAACAGGTAGAATATCCTTTATTGAAAAACCACCTCTAAAATCTGGATGCACATAATTATTTTTTGAAAAAATTTCCATTAAATCAAAAAATCGTTGATTATAGCCATGAAATACTTCCGCATGTTCAGGCAACAAATCAGCTATGTCTTCATGGCATTTTCCCTCAAATTTCTTATTCCAAATAACGATACTTCCCTTGTCACTAATCACTTTCATTAGCTCGTTTGCTAAGGCTATCATTGGGTGAGTGTGCGGATCAGTATGTAAATACTCATAATGTTCTAATTCGCCGTTTGGTTCTCTCAAGATGTGCAAAGAAAACTGAAAAGGCACTTGCTGATACGGCACACAACCATCATAAATTGGCACTGCAGTTGGATAAGTTTCATAGTCTAAAAAGTAGAGAGGATAAACCAATTCTTCTAGTTTCTGCTTTATTTCGTGCGGTTCAATAATTGGATTTTGAGTTTGCGTGACCTCAACATGGTTTCGTTGGTATTTTGTCAGCTTAAAATCTTCCGGCACATCCTCAATTGAGAAGCAACTCTCCTCAATAAGTGTCTCTAATCGCTTTGTACTCAACCCAATTCGGACGATGTCGTGAACAGAATAATCAGGGACATTTGGATGCAAATATTTGAAAGCTGGACAATGATTATTGCGTGATTTATAGATGCATTCACAAGGAAGTGGCTCGTGCTCATTTTCAAAAATACGTTTCATATCAGGAATCATTAAATTCACCTCCTCCTCAAGTTCATTCACTTGCTCTGTAATATCAGTGACCTGAATTAGCTGTCTGGCATTGATTTCTCCTTTCTTACGAAACTCTTTATTTAGCTCCATTAAATTAACTCTCCCAACACTTAATCCGGCCATTTTGGCAACAATGTATTGAAAAGTTGCATCGTAGAGATGTTGATCCTTCTTTTTTTCTTGTCCGCTCGTGGCTTTTACCTCATTTATTATCCAGTAATTATTAATCTCATCCCATTCCCAAATATCCACCATGAAATAAAGATTATCGACCTGAAAAGTCGCTTGAAAAATAGATTTTTTACCTTCATCTAAATATTTTTGAGTCTCCTTAATAGCAGCATCCTCTCGACTCTCAACCAAAACCCCTTTAGTGAATAGTTTTCTAGCCCACAGCTCAACTTCTTGCCCATTTTTTATGAGCTCTTTGTCAAAATCACTAAGCTCCAGATTTTCTAACACCTCCGGCTTTTTCTTAAAAAACCAAAAATATGCTGGGCACTCCAGATAGCGGATGAAGTCTGATTTTGTAATTGTATTGTCCATAGATTCAGCAAAGATATTTAAATTCTGGAAAATTGTTTTTGATATGCTCAAGAATCCATTGAGTTTCAGTTCCTTTTTTATCGCAGTGGTTTTTCCCGTAAACAAGAAGGATTTTAATTACACCTGAATTATTACACAAAGAAAAAACAGCTCTGTTCCCTGAGGTTTTAGGAGAATCATTTGTCCCTGCGACCCTGAAATCCAGCTTGAAAATACCTACATTTTCTTCTGACGAATATTTGATGATATCTATCAACTGTGTTTGCTGAAAACCAAAGGCTTTTTCCAAAATATCATTGATAGTTTGCTTGGTACTAAGCCATTTTTTTGTTTTATATTTTTTCAAAAAATCCTTACAGAAATGTCTCTCTGCATAAGATGAAAATTCCACACGAAAATTCAGATCGTTAATATACATTTTGTGGCTCTTCTGCGTTAATAAGTGTGTACGGAATGACTTCTCCCTCTTTACAAACTTTCCATGGAATTTGATTGTGAGTAAAATCTACAATTTCTTGTGTCTTTGCCTTTTTCCATTTTGCACAAACTAATTTTATGACTTTTTCTTCCTCCTTGCTTAATTCAGACGTAGCCGGTTGCTCATTGAGAGAAATCATCATTGCTTTGCCTCTACATTCAACACAAATTGATTCATCCGTATCAATGATATCAAAAAATTGAATAGCTACCGGCCCCTGTGCAAGCCTTCTATACTCAAATCCTGATATTGGTTTTAAAAAGTTGTAGTAGCTGGCAAAGTCACAAAGATAAACAAGTTTGGCCAGTTTTGTTTTGGTTATTTTACCATCTTCATCCGCACCGTATTTGATACACTGCAAAACGAGATTATGAAAACGCTTAAATGATTGTTTCGTAAAGCCTTGAGCACTTATTCTTGCCTCAACAGAGGATTCTTCATCAAGCATTATTTCAACAGGAATATCGAATATTTCCGATAATTTTTTCAGTTCACCAAGAGTTATATCCCTCTCCCCCTTTTCCATAGAAATAAGCGTGGGGCGAGATATGCCGATTTGTTTTGCAAGATCTTCTTGGGAAAGCTTATTCGCCTTCCTGAGCTTGATAATAAAATCTTTCATGGTGCTTTTTGATTAGAATGTGAACAAATTCTAATCAAAGTAGACTTGAAAGTCAATATGTTTTACTTTTTATCACGTTGAAACACTTTTTATGTGAGTTTGTAAAAATCCTTTACAGGTATGGGCTCGGCACCCTTCAGCCTTTGATATACAATTTGTATATTTTTTTTTGATTCATAAAACTCAAACCGCTACTATGGCATCAGCTCTTTGAAATGTTGGCTCAGGAAGTGAAATAAGGAAAAGTTATCTAGGTGCTTTTGACACCTCATACCTTAATAGAGCAAGGTCTTGTACCCACTGTGTGAATACCTATACTGCAATATGTAAGTAGGTATACAAGATTACAAAGAGGCTTCGACCGTCTCGTCCTCTTCCGCCGTCGAGATCAAAATGGAACTCAAGATGCTGGAAGAAAAACAAATGCGTCTCCTCAATGCCTACCTTGAGCAAACCATAACCAATGAGGAATACACTGAAACCAAGAAAAAACTCTTAAACCGAAAAATTGAAATCAAAGAAAATTTAAAGGAATCCGGCGGAAGAGGACTCCATTGGCTCGAACTTCCACATCATCGGCCAAAAAGCCGCCGTGGAATTGGGTTTTCCGTGGGCCGCCGCGTCCGAAAAATCGCGATTTACTGTTTGGAGCTCCTTGTACCAAGAAGTTAGAACTTACTTTAAGGAGAAGCATGGAGGCTAGCCTCCATGAAAATTTTGCAAAACCCTGAAGCTCTTGACTGC
>JACQRJ010000007.1 GCA_016206505.1 Candidatus Peregrinibacteria bacterium
ATCAACGTCTTCGGGCAAAACACCAGCGTCGTCCATTGCCAACTTCCTTAAACGCACTTTTTAGCTCAATGCTACGATCCTTTTTAGTTCTGAAAGACTGCCATTCATTCTCAAAAATATAATCACCTGTCCATTTCTCCTCTATTAGACCATCTTCACCTTTCACTCTTACTATTTCCTTTTTACTTTCATAGTCATAGTCCACAGACCAATAATCAATCCAATCAGTCCATTGTTTAGTCAAAATATCACGAGTAACAACGCCGTCTTTATCCTTGCTAACTTTTATAATCGAGCCATTTTCAACAACAATTTTATTATTGCCGCTTTTTAAGCTTTCAGCAGCCGCATCTATAGAATCCTGATTGTAGAAAACAGAAAAATCAATCAGCTCAACCGCGACCGAGTTTTTCTTGATATGTGGCTTCACTTCTATATACGAAACATCATGAAAAACAACCTGATTTTTTTCAATAGCCCGTTTATCAAAAACATCGCGGGGAATGTATTTCAAAGCAAGATCAACGCCTTTACCCTTTGCCTCCTCCTGAATATGAGGGAATAGCCCCATTTCAAATTCAAAAGCCAAAACATCTACTTTTGTAATCTGTTTCTCTATACATTCTTCTATTACTTCTTCCACAAACAACCGCGAAACAGGCAAATTTATGGGGCCAATGGTAACAAGCCGAGCTGATTTTTTGCCGTGAAATGTTTTAAATCCATCAACCGTTTCAGCCTTGTATGCTGACAGAATGAGCGAAAGAAAATTTTTCTCCCTTTCCGCGATTTGCTTTTGTTTTTCTTCTTCACGCAGGTTGGGATTCACACCAATATAATGTTGCCTTTCATATTTTCCCAGATTCAGGATTTCAAAAGCACGATAATCTTTACCTTCTTTTTTTAATTCTCTTTGAACCCCGATCATTCTTTTTCTAGTGGTATGAATTGCAAATTTGCCGAGATCGGAGCCAATCCATTTGCGATTGAGTTTTTCGGCAACAGCTAGAGTTGTGCCTGAGCCCATAAAAAAATCTGCAACAATATCTCCTTCGTTCGAAGAAGCACTAATGATTCGTTCCAAAAGAGCTTCCGGCTTTTGAGTAGGATAATTTATATTTTCCATAGCCTGCGAATTAACAGGAAAAATATCATACCAAAGAGTTTGGACTTTTTTTCCAGCTTTTTCGTCAAGATAAATCTTTAAGCGAGGGGTATCATTTGCAGTAAAAAATATCCTTCCATCTTTCCAGAATTGGTCAATTGTTTTTTGTGAATATTTCCAAGCATTACCTTCTGGAAGGTATTCCTTGTCGTTAATTAGTCGTTTTTCTGGCTTTCCGCTTTTAGCACTCATACTTATGAGTTGAAACCTTCCTTTTTCATCTGCGTTGGAATAGTGAGATTTTAAATATTCTGGTGAATGCTCAGTGAATTGATCGTTCCAGATATAATTATCACTTTTAGAATAAAAAAAGACGGTGTCATGTATATGCCCAAATTTTCCTGCGTCACTATGAGTGTAAACGCGTCGCCAAATTATTTCATTACGAAATACAGAATTGCCAAATATTTCATCAAGAGCTAATCTCAAATATGGACTTACTCTCCAATCACAATGCACATAAATACTCCCATCATCTGCCAGCAAGTCCTTCATCAAACTCAATCGTTCATAAATCATCGCGATAAAACTATCCGCGCCTTTTCCCCATGTATCCCTATAAGCCAATTCTTCAAGCACATTGGCCTTTTTCGTCATCGTTTCCTCCCCAACCTCCACGCTCATACTAAAATCAGCCCCAACATCAAAAGGGGGATCAATATAAATCAATTTAATACCCCCCTGAGCTTCAATTTCTTCTCGCAAAGGGCCATTTTTCAAACTCGAAAGAATCAACTTGTTATCCCCCCAAATAAGTTTATTTGTCCATCCGGCAACCTGGCGACCTGACACATCAAATAAAGAAGTCTGTTGTTTAATTTCTTCCTCCGATCGTGGCTCATCTACCTGCTCAATGGTCTGAAAGGGCAGAACAACATTAGTGATTTCATTGGTTTTCCCATTCCAAACCAGCTCGACCTCTCTTTTGTCTTCAAACAACAAAAAACGGAATTTGTCCGGCAATGGTTTGCCCGATTCAATATATTTTATAATGTCGCGTTTTTCGTTATCCGTAAGATTCATTTAATTGGATTTATTTGATGGCGGCATACTTTGTGCTTAATCTTTACACCGCGAGCTTAATGAAAAAAATACTCGTAATCAATAGGCCAAATTCCAACCGCCCCGAAAAAAAGAAATGGTATGCTCAAAAAGCGTCAAGCTGCAGGAAGGGAAATCGCGGAGCGCGATTTCAAGCTGCAGGGCCCGCTGCAAGCTGCAAGAAAGGGAAGGAACAGAAATCGAGCTTTGCTCGATTTCCATGGTAGGGCCAGGGGGAATCGAACCCCCATTTACAGGATGAAAACCTGCCGTCCTAACCATTAGACGATGGCCCCAGGTTTGCTTTGATGAATGAAAGTGCTGAATTTTTCAGCATTTTCATAAGCTAATTTTCAAACAGGGGAAAGTATAGGGATTGCTTTTTAGAAGTCAAGGAGAGGCTTCAAGAGAAAGGAAAGTTTGTTTTATCTTATGTCGTTGTCCTCTTCGCGCAGATACTGTTTTTCCTTTATTTCCTCCATGCTTTTGAGTTTGTCATTGTCCTTTATCTCGTCGAAAGCGGTTTTTTTGGTGATATCGGTTGTCAGGTCGATTTGATCGCTTTTCAAGTCTTCATTTTTGAGTTTTTCCTGTTCCAGAGCATAATTTCTTTCCGCACTGGTATTGACTATGGCTATATAGCTTATGCTTAAGCCGATAATCATAAAAAAAAGTGTCTTGATGAGCAGGGAGACGGCGTTTTGTGCTTCAGCTTTTAATGTGGGTTTATTGCGAATCATCCTGGATTGCTTCAGAGATTGTTTCGGTTGGGATCACTTCGTATTGTACATTAATTATTCCGCGCCATAAATCGGTGATTTCTTTGAAAGCGCCTGATGAGAGGTCAAGTACGCGTCCCGGGCCGTAAGGACCCCTGTCTGTGATTTTTACATCCACGGTTTTGCCGTTGGCCAGATTTGTGACGCGAACGATGGTGTTGAATGGCAAAGTTTTATGTGCTGCGGTAAATAGATTCATATCAAAAGTCTGTCCGGAAGCTGTATTTGAGCCCTGTACGTTTGCGCCGTAGAATGTGGCTTTTCCAAAATCGAAACCTTCGCCGGATTTCTTTTTGCGATAAATAATTTCTGCGAGATAGCCTCTGGTTAATTCCTGATCGGGGAAAATTTTGTTTTCCAGATTGATTTCCAGCATGCCGCGTTGGGCGCTGTAGGCCGTATATGGCGTAAACCAGGCATTTTCAGGCGTATCTAAAAAAATATAATTGTTAAGATTTGGAAAAATGATGTTATCAAAAGAGGAGAGATAAATTTTTAAAGCTTCAACGAGATTGATGTTTTGTTCGGGTCTGAATGAGCCATCGTCGTAGCCTTCAATGATGCCTTTTTCCTTGGCGGCTGCGAGATATGGCAAGTACCAGGCGTTTTCGGGAGTATCGGTGAAGAGTTCAGGGAGGCTCTGAAAATCGTGGATTGCTGTGTTGACTTTGTCTGGTGCGGTTTCAGTGAAAAATCCACCGGCGATTGTGAGCATTTTTAGAGCTTCGGCGCGATTTACTTTTTCATGAGCTTTGAAAGTGCCGTCTTCGTAGCCGCTGATGATTCCTTGTTCTTCCAGGTAGCCGATGGCGACATAATGCATGTCTTCGGCTTCTACATCGGTAAATGCGGCTTTTGTCGTCGGTGAAAATGCGGTTAGAGGGGCAAGAAGGCTTATGCTGAAAACGAGTGCGAATTTTTTCATTAGTTTTTCGCCTTAATGACAATATGTCTTCGATCATCTTCGCCCTGGGAGATGGTTTCAATATCTTCATAGCCTGCGCCCATGCAAAGAGTGTGAATTTTTTTGCGGAAATAGGCTGACATCGGAGGTAGATGCTGCGGTCTGCCGGTTTGGCGCACCTGATCGATTTTGCGATTGGCGAGATTGATTACGTTTTCTTCCTGGCGCTTTTTGTAATCGTCGACATCGAGGCGGATATTGAAAGTCTGATCATTGCATTGTTGCCAGCAAACTACTTTCAAGATGTGTTGCAGAGCTTGAATGTTTAGCCCGTGATAGCCGATTAAAATACTTGGATCATCGCTTTCGATATTGATGCCGTATTCATTGTCCTGCTCTTCGGTGATCTGGATTTTCGTATATTCCACCTGAAGTTTTATCAGCAGTTCTTCAAGCGTTTTTTTCAATACATCTTCGATATCCATGTTATGATTTTTTAGTTATTACTCTGACACTTGAGGTTTCTTCGTGTCCGTGTGTTTGTTTATTGACAAAAATTTGCTGAACGATGCCGTAGATGGTGGATGCGCCCCAGTAGATGCCGACACCGGCCGGTAGAGATGCGGTAAAGACGGCGATCATCACCGGCATTATATAGATCATCATGTTACTTGCAATCGCCATTTCGTTTTTCTTGGCTCCATCGTCTTTTTTGTGCTTGTTTGCTTTGTGCATCGCCAGTTTCATCTGGATAAATTGCAAAGCGCCGACGATTAGGGGCAGCACATAAAGGTTTGGACGTAGCAGGTCGAGTCCGAGAAAATAGGTGCCGATATTTTTTAAAGTGAAATTGGCGTAATTTGTGTAGAGCAGATTGGTTGTGTCGGGATTGAGTCCGTCCTGAACAACATAAAAAATCGCGATCAGGAAGGGAAATTGCATCAAAAGTGGCATACAGCTGCCCATGGGATTTACTTTTGCTTCTTTCCAGGCGGCCATGGTTTCAGCGGCTATTTTTTGCTGATCGCCTTTGTATTTTTCTTTGATTTTTTCCAGTTTGGGCTGAAGTGACTGCATTCTGGCCTGGGATTTCATCGATTTTTGCGAAGGGATGAGCAGAATAGTGCGGATAATCAGCGTGAGGATAATAATGGCCAGTCCGAGATTGTGCCCGGGAAGAACCTTGGCGAGGAAAATTAAGGTGTTATAAATCGGCTTGTAGAAGACTCCGAGCCATAGTTGGCGGAAAACTCCTTCTTTGGTTACGGTGAATTGGTTTGTGGTGAAAGTTTTTTCTTCGTCATTGACCGTTGTGGTGTAGGAAATGCGGTAAATTCCCATATCTTTGAAAAGCGCAAAATTCCAGTTTTTATATGGTATAAGTTTTTCTTCATTGGTTTTTAGAGTCAAATCTCCAAGTCCTTCGCAATCAAGGCCGTCGGGAGTGACGGTTTTCTCCACCCATTCGTTATTTTCCAGTCTTTCGACTTTGAAAGGTTCGTTGGGACATTCGTTTTTGATGACCAGATCGTCTTTCGTGCCGTTTTTTATTTGGACAGTAACCGTTTGGCGGCGGGAATACTCCGTATCTGTCGTTGTAAAAAGCACATTCCCGCTGTTTAATGCGATTTCGTCGTCATTGTTTACGAAAGTATTGAGCAGGTAATTGATGGCTAGAAAAATAGCCAGAAAAACCAGAGTATTTTTTAAAAATTTGCTTAGTTTGTCCATATTGTCTTTTTTATGTCCTTTTTTATAGCGAGAAAGCTTTTGTTGAGGATCTTTTTTTTGGGGATTAAAATGATGTCTTTGCCGGTTCTCGTGTCGTTTTCTTTGACATTGAGCCTGATCGCTTCGTAAATTTTACGTCTTAAGCTATTTCTTTTTACCGCACTTCTGTCCATTTTTCTACTGACAATTGTGCGGAAACGCGAGAAGCTTTCCACATTTGCTGATAATCTGATAATAAAGAATTCGGATGCTCTTTCTTCGCCCTTTCTAAGGATGAAAGCTATTTTTTCCCTGGGAACGCGGTATTTTTTGGCAATCATTTATTTAAACTATTTTGACCATACGCTCACCGTGAGCGATTTTCTGCCTCTTTTTCTGCGCTTATTCAATACGGAAGCGCTTCTGCTTAAAAAGCCGTGTTTTCTCAGTCTTTTGAGTTTTTTTAATTTGCCTAACATTTGTTGTGTATAAGAAAAATTGCCTGGTGATTCTATAGGCAAGCCCTTTTTAAGTCAAATGGTAAATGATTTGTCCAAATTTAATATTGAATGTTCAATTTGGACGTGCTAGACTTTTGACGTATGTTTACAAGGCAGATCTCAAAAATTTTCGCAAAAACCGTTAAAGCTTTTCCGGTTGTGATATTGACCGGTGCCAGACAGACGGGAAAAAGCACTCTTTGCAGAAGTCTTTTTAGTAATTCGCATAAGTATGTTTCTTTGGAAGATCCGGATGTTAGACAGCAGGCTTTGGAAGATCCCCGGACATTTTTAGCCAACTATCCCGCTCCGGTAATTTTTGACGAAATTCAGTACGCTCCCGAACTTCCAAACTACATGCAGGGTATTGTTGATAATAATCGGAATAAATATGGTCAATATATACTTACCGGATCTCAGAATTTTTTGTTGATGCACAAGATTTCGCAATCTCTTGCAGGAAGAGCGGCACTTTTAACTCTTTATCCATGTTCGGTTGAAGAGGCATATGAAGAAAAAGTGCTACACACTCCTCTCGAAGTTGCTGACTGGATACTTAGGGGAGGCTACCCTGAGCTTCGAGCACGCTCCAAACTGGACAGAAAAATCTGGTGTTCAAGTTACATAAGGTTATATCTGGAAAGAGATGTTCGACAGTTGCTTAATGTTGGCGATCTTAGCACTTTTGAACGATTTTTAAGGCTGGTTGCAATTCGCACGGGGCAGATTCTAAATATCAGCGATTTGGCTCGCGATACCGGAGTGAGCGTGCCAACGGCTTCCCGCTGGCTTTCGGTACTTCAGGCAAGTTATCAAGTGTATTTGCTGGAGCCATTTCATGCAAACCTTTCGAAAAGATTAATCAAATCACCTAAAATATATTTTGGCGATACCGCTCTTGCTTCGTATCTGATGGGGATTCATGATGCCGAGGTTTTAAACCAGGGGCCGTTTTCAGGTCCGCTTCTGGAAACCGCTGTAATATTGGAGCATTTAAAAAAAGCCAGTTTTTCAGGAATAATGCCTAATTTTTCATACCTTAGAACCAAAGATGGTATTGAAACGGACTTATTGATTGAAGATGGAAATAAAATTCATTTAAGAGAGATCAAAAACACAAGAACAATATTGCCAAATTTGAGAGATGGGCTGGTTAAAACGGAAAAACTGCTTGCAAAGACGGCTGTAAAGTCAATTTTGGCACCGGTTGAAAAAAATATTCGATTATCCGAAAATGTTATAGTTAAGCCTTGGCACGATGTAGCATGGTAGAGAAATGTAATCTTAGCTCTGATTTGGTGAGATTTTAGAAAAATTTTAATATTTGCTGTTATAATCTGGCGCAGAAAATATAAAACATCTTAGATATGACTCTTGTAGATGAGCAAAAAGAATTATTGAGTATCCAGGAAGCAAGTTCTTGGGCTAGTGCGTTTTTGAAACGCATCGTTACCGAAAGTAATATTTCATATTTGATTCAATATGGAAGAGTGAGGAAAATTGGTGAAAATGGCAGTACTCAAATAAGAAAGGAAGATTTAATCAGATATTATCAAAATCATCGTCCTAATCGTGAAAATTCATGGAAAAAAACGCTTGGTGATGACTTAAACTGGTCATTATCTTTTGAGCAATTCAGAGAATCTGAAACTACCAAGCATGTTCATAGGTTACATCCGTACAAGGGTAAATTTATTCCTCAACTTGTTGAATATTTCCTTGACGACCATACGGACAATTTTAAGAAACAAACCTATTTCAAAAAGGGTGACATCATTCTTGACCCATTTTGTGGAAGCGGCACAACGCTTGTACAAGCAAATGAATTAGGTATGCATTCTGTTGGAATAGATATTTCAGCCTTCAATTCCTTAATTTCTAATATTAAAATTGGCAAACATAACTTTGAAGAACTTGGCCAATTAATCAGCCAAATTACTAACAGTTTGGGAAAATTTTTAAAGAACGCACACGCTATAGATTTTGAATCAGAACTTTTAACAGAATTGAATAAGTTTAATTCAAAATATTTCCCTTCTCCAGCATTTAAGTACAAAGTACGGCAGGGGCAAGTAAATGAAAAGAAATTTGGGGATGAAAAAGAAAAAGAGTTCTTGAAAATTTACGACACATTGGTCAAAAAATATGGAATTAAGTTGAAGCAGGGAAAAAATAAATCTTTTTTGGATAAGTGGTATTTGCAAACGATTAGAGATGAAATAAATCTCATGTTTGAACAAATTAAACAAATCAAAAATCCAGACATCAAGAAAGTGATAAGCGTTATTTTAAGCCGCACAATCAGATCTTGTCGTGCTACAACGCATTCTGATTTAGCAACACTCAAAGAGCCACAAATAACCACTTATTACTGTAAAAAGCATGGTAAAATATGCAAACCTCTTTTTTCCATTTTAAGTTGGTGGAAGAGGTACGCTCAAGACACAATGTATAGATTAAAACAATTTGAAAAACTACGAACTGACACAAGGCAGATTTGTTTAACTGGTGATTCGAGGGCAATTGATATTTTTGGAGAGCTAGAAAATTTTTCTCCTGATTTTTTTACAATTGCTAAAAAGCAAAAGATTAAAGGTATTTTTTCTTCACCGCCTTATGTTGGATTGATTGATTATCATTAGCAACATGCTTACGCTTATGATTTATTTGGCTTTGAACGTAAAGACGAATCTGAGATCGGTCCGCTTTTTCGTGGGCAGGGATTAGAGGCGCGTAAGAGTTATATTGAAGGAATTGCATCTGTATTAGTAAATTGCAAAAAGTATTTAGCAGACGACTTTTCTGTATTTTTAGTGGCAAATGATAAATGGGGTATGTATCCAGAGATTGCTAAAAAGGCGCAGTTGAAGATTGTAGAGGAGTTTAAAAGACCGGTTTTAAACCGCACAGAAAAGGACAAAGGCGCATATTGCGAAATAATATTTCATTTAAAAAATAAACTATGAAAAAACAAAAGATACTTTATGTACTTACAGCGGAGGACGTTTTGAATATTTCAGAGGAAGCAAATAATAAATAATTTTATGGCGCTATCGAAAGAGCAGATAATCAGTGTCGAGGAAGTTTTGAAGGCAAGTTTGCGCAATAAGTTTCAAAATTATAAACCAGAGTTGGCATCAATGCCTTTTCATACGCGATTGCTTGGTAAAGATCGTCTCGCTTTATATTCTTTTATTCATTCTCTTAACACAAACTTCGGCACAACTATTTTTGAGCCAGTTGGTCTTACATTAGCACAAAAGAATTTCAAGGCCGCCACATCTCAAGCCATTGCGGGAGATCACATTAGCGGTGAAGCGCAACATGCCATTCAAAAAATTATTGATGGTCTCGTCACTGCAGAAATGACACCAGACAAAGAAAAAGAGATAGAAATAATTCGAAATGTTTGCCAAAAAGGGACTATGATAAGGAATGCTCGATCTGAATAAAGAACTGGTCGTAGCAGACGAATTTTGGGATTTTCTTGGAGGCCAGAATACATATCAAGATTTATTAGCTTGTTTTGAGCGCGTGGGTGTAGAATTGAGAGATGAGATCGGCTCGTACTTTAGTCGTTTCAATAAGATGTAAATTTTTGCATGCCTCACTATTACATATTGCCTTAAATTGACGAATTTTGTATAGTTGTCCAAGTATTAAGCTTGATCTATGAGCCTAAAGGCGACTTACGAATTTCTTTTTTTCGGGCGGGACGAGAATAGTTTTCTGGAAAATTATTCCTATGATCTTTTTGAGGAGCATGGGGAAAAAAGCGGTCAGCTTTTTATCAATCTGGAAATTCAGAACAATCCCGCGGATGCCGAGGATATCGGCCAGTTGATTTTTGAGACGATGCAAAAGGTGTTTTTTGAGGATGTGCTTAAGGATTCTTATGAGCGTTTTGAAAGCGCTTTGAAAGCGGTGAATAATGTTTTGAAAGAGCTAAAAGGGCAAAAGGTGTCCGGTTATATCGGGAATTTGAATATCGTGGCGGCGGGAATTGTGGGAGATATCCTTTATTTGACGAAATGCGGAGATAGTGAAGCTTATCTTGTGAGAAAGCGGTATGTGAGTGTGGTTTCAGAAGGTTTGGGCGAGGATGAGGACTCCGGCGGCGATATTTTTAGCAGTATTGCCAATGGAACTTTGCAGGCGGGGGATATGGTGATTTTCTCTTCTGCAAGGCTTTTGCGATATATCAGCAAGACTGATCTGGCAAAGGCCGTAAATAAGGAAAATGTGATGGCGACCCTGGAAGAGGTGAAGGATGTGATTTCTACGGAAATGCTGGGCAGAGTTTCTTTGACCGGAATTTCTTTTGAAGAGGCGAGCATGGAAGATGTGATGGCTTTTGCAAATGATGCGAGTGATTTGGACGTGAAAGAAGAAAGTTCACTGAAATCAAGTGTTGCCGAGAAAACGATAGCGGTGAAAAATCGTCTGACCGGGAAGTTTTTATCCGTTTTCGATAGATTTAAGCGGAAAAAATCAGCGGAGGTCTATAGCGGGCCGGGGAAAGTGGTGTCTTTTTTTAGGAATTTTTGGAACGGGCTTTCAAACGGCAGTTTCGGGAAAAGCCAGATTCTGGTTTTGTTAATCGTGGTGATTGTGATTTTGCTTTTGGGGGTGTGGTTTGTGAGCAGTAGGCAGGTGGCAAGGGATGAGATTGCTAAGCTTGAGGGTATTATAGCTTCTATTTCAGATAAAATTGCCGAAGCGGAAACGAAATCGACTTATGACAAGGATGGGGCGAAAACTGTTTTGGATCAGGCAAATATTGATGCTATGACTGTTTTGAATTCTGGATATTATAGAGATAAAGCCAATCTTTTGTTGATTTCTATCAATGAAATGCGCGATAAGCTGGATAATGTTATGAGAGTGGAAAATCCAGTGGTTTTTGCCGATTTGAGCACAAAAAGGTCGGATGTGAACGCTTTGGGTTTTGCAAATATCGGTGATGACAGGATTTTTGTTTACGAATACAACGCGCTTTATGAACTGGTTTTGAATCAAATTTCCGATCCTATTACTATTGATGAGGAGGAGATTGTGATTGCTGCTACCGGCTTTGATGATCGTAAATCTGTTGTATTTTTGACCAAATCCGGCAAACTTTTGGAATATGCCGATGGGACGATTGAGTTTATGGATAGCGATGATGGAGCTTTTCACAAGGCTGTGGATATTGCCGACTGGAGCAATAAAATTTATCTCCTGGACAATGCCGGTAATCAGATTTGGAAATATACCTATAAAGGAACGCGCGGCAAGTTTTCCAGCGCCGAGGCTTATTTTGCGGAAACTCTTGATTTGAGTGGAGCTTTGAGCTTTGCCATCGATGCAAATGTTTATTTGTTAAACCTGAGCGGGGAAATTATGAAATTTTACAGTGGCAAAAAATCCGATTTCTTTATAAATAATCCGCCTTTTGCTTCCTTGAATGATCCGAAGGCGATTTATACCGATGAAAAACAGGATTATGTTTATGTGCTGGATGGTGCGGAGGCGAGAGTGCTTGTGTACGGCAAAAATGTCAAAACCGGAAATCTGGATTATCAAAAACAGTATTTGTTTAGCGGAGTGGGGGATTTGCGTGATCTTTATGTGAATGTGAAGGATAAAAAATTATATGTTTTGAGCGCGAGCAGGATTTTTGAAACGGCCTTGTAATGAGCGCCGAGCTGAAAGTTTATTTTTTTCGTTTTGCATTTGCGATGTTTAAGTGCTTATACTTTTTGCATGTCGGAGGCGAAAATTTGCAATATTTGTCGACAGGAATTTGTTTGGGAGGAAGAGGATCTTCAATATTTTACCAAGTTTGGAATTGCGCCTTATGAAAGCTGTCCGGAATGTTTACACCGGCAGCGTTTGAGTTTTCGCAATGAGCGGGTTTTTTATAGGAGAAAATGTGACGGGACCGGTAAAGATATTTTGGCTTTGTACCACAGTGATTTGCCTTACAGGGTTTATTGTGCCGAGTATTTTTGGAGCGATAAATGGGATGCTTTTTCTTATGGGCGGGATTTTGATTTTGGGCGGACTTTTTTTGAGCAGTTTGCGGAATTGAAACTGGCGGTGCCGAAATTGGCGATTCATAACGTGAAAGGAGAAAACAGTGACTTTTGCAATACCTGTGTGGGCAATAAAAATTCCTATCTGATTTTTGGCGGCGATTACAATGAAGACTGCATGTTTGGAGTTTTGTGCGATAAAAATCGGCATTGTATGGATATTGATTATTGTTACGAAGGGCAATATTTGTATTTTTGTTCAGATGTGATCGGCGGTTATGAGTGCCAGTTTTTGTTTAATTCAAACAATTGCAGCAATTGTTATTTTTGCGAAGATTTGATCGGATGCAATGAGTGTATTTTGTCTTTTGGCCTCAAGAATCAATCTTATTGCGTGGCGAACAAGAGGTACTCGAAAGAAGAATATTTGCAGATGAAGGAGCAGCTTTTGAACGGTAAATACAGCAGTTTGTCGGAAAATTTTATGCGTTTTTTGAAGATGCGGGGCGCGCGCGATGTGAAATACGCTCACATGGTGAATTGTGAGGAGTGCAGCGGCGATTATATCAAGGACAGTAAAAATTGCACTTTGTGTTTTGATGTCAATAACAGTCAGGATTGCCGCGATGTGATTTACGCTTCAAAAGTGAAAGATGCTTTTATGTGTGACAGTTTGGGGTTGAATACGGAGCGGATTTTTAATACTTTGAGCACGATGGATGTGCATAATGCGCGATTTTGTAACTGGATCGTAGATTGTTACGATGCTTATTATGCTGATTTTTGCCTGGGGTCCAATAATATTTTTGGCTGTACGGGGCTCAGGCATGGGCAATTTTGCGTTTTGAATAAAAAATATTCGCGGGAGGAGTATCGCGATCTGGTTTTGAAAATTGTCGAGCATATGAAGAAAACGGGGGAATGGGGCAATTTTATGCCGGCTTCGATGTCTTGTTTTGCTTATAATGAGACTACGGCCGGGATTTATTTTCCTTTGGAGAAAGAGGAGGCTTTGCGGCGGGGATTTAAGTGGAGGGATGAGGAAAAGGTCGAGGGGAAGGCGCAGACTTGTGAGGTGCCGGACAGTATCGCCGATGTCGATGAGCATATTTGCGAGGAACTTTTGAAATGCGGCTGGTGCGGGAAAAATTTTAAGATTTTGGCGCGGGAGCTGGTATGGTATAAAAAACAGCACGTTGCGGTTCCGCGCAATTGTGTGGATTGCAGAATGAAAAGACGACGCGAGCTGCGCAATCCTCGTAGGCTATGGGATAGGGAATGTTTGCGCTGCGGGCGCGCTTTGAAAAGCACTTATGCGGTTGAGCGGAGCGAGCGTGTGTATTGCGATCAGTGTTATTTGGCAAAGGTATATTGAGGAGGCCGGTAAAAGCTGGTTACTACTTTCGGATTGCTGAAAACGTCATTTAAAAGTAACATTGAACCAAGATTGATAACAATTGGTGAAATGAAAACGTACACGGCAGTTATTCACAAAGAGGGCAAATGGTATGTAGCAACTTGTCCTGAAATTGGAACCGCCAGCCAGGGAAAAACCATAGAAGAAGCTCTGAAAAATCTTCGCATAGCAACAGAGCTGTATCTTGAGGAGTTTCCTGTAGAAAAAGGAGATCACCGATCTATCATTACCACTTTTGAAGTAGCTCATGCCTAAATTGCCACGTGTTTCAGGAAGAAAAGTAATTTCTACCCTTGAAAAACTGGGCTTTGTTGGCAAGACAACGCGGCAGTCATGTTGTGATGAAAAAGAAGCTAGCCGGCGGTTATATTGGTTGCGTAGTTCCATTACATAGTGAATTGGCTACAGGAACACTCAACAGCATACTTGGTCAAGCAAAGCTGGAAGCAGTGGATTTCATTAAAGCCTTAAAATAAAAGCCATGCTTTCTTGTGCGATTTGCAGTTCTTCGTCGGTGGGGATGACGAAGACTTTGATTTTTGATTTTGTTGAACTTATCAATGTGGGATTTTTTTCATTTGAGGCACTGAAGTTTTTTTTGTCGTCGAGTTTTAAGTTTAGAAATTGTAAATATTCGCAGACTGATTTGCGGACGTAGAAGGCTTTTTCGCCCAATCCGCCGGTGAAAATCAGAGCATCGAGTCCGCTGAGAGCTGCGGTGTATCCACCGATTTTTTTGGCGATTTCATAGGAGAGTTTTTCGATGGTGAAGAGGGCTTTTTTGCTGTTTTTTTTGGCGGCTGCATAGATTTTTCGCATGTCGGAGCTGATGCCGGAAAGCGCTTTTAGGCCTGATTCTTCCTGCAAAAGTTTTTCCAGTTTTTGGGGCGTGAATTTGCCGTTTTTTATGAGGTGGAAAATTATTCCAGGGTCGATTGTGCCCGATCTTGTGCCCATTGGGATGCCTTCAAGCGGAGTGAATCCCATGCTGGTGTCTATTGTTTTGCCGTTTTTGATTGCGGTGATCGATGAGCCGTTGCCGAGATGACATGTGATGATTTTTTGTGCCGGACTCTTAAGTTTTTTGCAAAGTTCCATTGCCTTGTGTGCAACGTATTTGTGGCTGGTGCCGTGGAAACCATAGCGGCGGACTTTATTTTTTTCGTAAAATCTGCGAGGGATGCTATATAGAAAAGCTTTTTCCGGCATAGTGCCGTGAAAGGCGGTGTCGAATATCGCGATTTGCGGAATTTTTTTTAGCAGTTTTGAGCAGGCTTTGATGCCTTTGAGATTTGCAGGATTGTGCAAGGGCGCGAGGGAAGAGAATTTTTCAATTTCTTTGATTACTTTGCGATCGATTTTTGTCGGCCTGATGTACTTTTCACCGCCGTGGACTACGCGATGGCCGACGCAGCCAATTTCGGTTAAATCTTTGATAGCTTTTTCTTTTAGCAAATTTTTGAATGCGATATTTAACGCTTCTTCGTGATTTTTGGCTTTGGAAAAGATCAGGCCGATGCGATCAATGAGGCCTTCGGATAGGCATAGAAGTGGCGGGGAATCGTGGCCGGCTTTATTTATTTGCTCAAAAAGTTTGTATTTGAGTGATGAGGAGCCGGAATTTATAACCAGAATTTTCATATGATTTTATAAACTCTTGTGCCGACTGTGGGTTTTTGCAGTACTTTTAGGCCGATATCACTGCCGGAAGTCGCGAGTTTCACTTCTCTGCGATTTATTTGCATGGATGTGACCGTTTGCTGGAAAAGTCCGCTCTCTTTTTCAAAAATTACGATGTCACCGATCCTCAAAGGGCTTGTTAGCTTGATGATTGCCACATTGATTTTGTCAAAATAGCCTTCGCACTGTCCGCAGGTTTTCATCTCTTCAAAATCTCTGCGCTCGGTTCTTGTGGAGGCGGAATTTTGCTCTATGGGAGACGGAAAAATTGTTTGAGAAGGGAGGAGGATGTCAGAGATGTCTTCGTGTAGAATCATTTTTGGCTTTCGGATTCGCGGAATTTTTGCTTTTGGTGTCGTCTTTTTGCGCTGCTTTGCGGCCAGGCTGCGTTTTCTTTGGAAGGCTGGAATTTTTGTCGGATCGATTTCGTGCATTTTTTTGTAAGTTTTAGAAATTTGTGAGTTTAAGATTCGCAGGCGGTGAATGCCGTGACATTGACAATATCATCGACACTGGCGCCGCGCGAGAGATCATTAACCGCTTTTTTTAGCCCTTGTAGAAGCGGTCCGACGGCTTTTGCACGGCCAAGTCTTTCCACGAGTTTGTAAGCGATATTTCCGGCTTCCAGACTTGGGAAAATCAAGATATTGGCGTCGCCCTGAATGTTTGAATTTGGACATTTGATAGTGGCAACTTCTTTTACAAGTGCGCTGTCTACTTGCATTTCTCCATCAACTTTGAGGTTCGGTTTTTTGAATTTTATGATTTTCACGGCTTCGCGTATTTTGTCGATAGAAGGATGATCGTTTGAGCCTTTTGTCGAGAAGGAAAGCAGAGCGATTTTCGGTTCGATGCCGAATTTTTTTGCGGTTTCGGCCGTGTCGATGGCGATATCTGCAAGATCATGTGAATTTGGCTCAACTGTAACGACAGTATCGGCAAAAAGCAGCAAGCGTTTTTCCAGAATCATGAAAAAAACACCGGAAACTTTGTGAAAGAGTTCCTTTGTTTTAATGATCTGCAAAACCGGTCTTAAGGAATCGTGGGTTGGGCAGATCAGGCCTGTAAGCATTCCATCGGCGTCGTTCATCTGAAGCATCATGGTGCCGAAATAAATCGGGTCTAGCATAAGCTTTTGTGCTTCGGATTTTTTTAAGCCTTTATCTTTGCGCAGATTGAGCAATTCTTCCAGGTATTTTTGGCGTTTTCTTGCGGTTTTGGGATTTTGAATTTCGATTTTTTCCCAGTTCAGTTTTACTTTGAATTTTGCGGCGTTTTTTTTGATTGTTTGCGGATGTCCGATGAGGATTATTTTCGCGATTTTCTTGCCTTGGATAATTTTTGCCGCCTGCAAAATCCTTTCTTCGGCGCCATCGGTGAAAACAATGCGTTTATTTAGTTTTTTTGCCAATTTGTACACTTTTTTGATGAATTTGTGCATGGGGAAATGAGGATTTGCAATTTTTATATTAGCAGAAAAATGTTTGGGCAGAAACAAAGGAAATTTCTTTGCCGACACGCTTGAAAACTCCAGCGAAGTTTTCTGCGCTAACTTCTCGGCCTTGCTCGTCCGCCTACGGCGGACACCATGCCCGCAAAGCCTCGAAATTGCCAGGCAAGAAATTTCCTTTATTTCCGCCCACGCTTCCCCCTAAATCCAAGCATGTACATCTGGAAGAGGATTTTTGTTATCTGCCAGAGGCTTTTGGGCTCTGTGAAATTTTGATATTGATGATTTTTGATGGCTTTTATTATTGCGGAAGCGTTTTTTTGCGCTTTTACTTTGATATAGCCGATGTCGAGATATGGCAAAATATGACAGTCAGCAAGTGCCAGAAACGGCTTGTTGTGCTGCTGTGCCAGCTTTTGCGCTTTTTTGTTGAAGTCGATTTTTTTTGTGTAGCAAAAGGAATTTTCGATGGCATCGAAAAGATCGATGTTTTTTGGCAGATCTTTTTGAAGGGCGATTTTTCCCGGGAAAAAAGGATGGGCGGCGATTATGAGTGAATCTTGATGCGCTTTTTTGTAAATTTCGAGTTTTTCATAGCTGTCGACTTTTTCGATATTTTTATGAGCGTTGATGCAGAGGATGTGCTTGCCATTTATTTCAAATTCAATTCCAGGTATCAGCAAAATATCGAGTTTTTGCGCGTATTGCTCGAGAGTTTTACTGAAGTGGATTTTGCGATGGCAGGTGATTGAGACTACGTCAAAACCCACTTTTTTGGCATGTGTTAAGAGTTCTTTGGCGGTGTGTTGGATGTTATCCAGCGGATCTCCTTGAACATGGCAGTGAAACTGGCACTTGAGAAACGTCTTAGAATTGTGTACTGCTTCGTAGGGGAAACCTTCGCTTTGCTTGGTTTCTACTCGCCGTATAACGGCATACGGCTTGGTCATAAACTCCGCGTCTCCTTGCATTACGGCAATTTTACGACGTTTCTTTGACATTGGTTGGTTTATTTCGTTACTTCATCAATCGCTTTTTTTGCTTCTTCGACTTTTTTTGCGGCTTCCTGCACATCGCTGATGGTTTCTTCGACTTTTTCTTTGGCGGCGGTTGCCTGGTCTATAACCTTATCGGCTTCTTCAACAACATTGTTGTAAGAGTCTTTTGCTTCATTAAAAAAAGCCAAAATCTGTTCTTTTTTGGCCATGAAAATACCGCCAAAAGTTAGGGCAATCATTATGAGAATTAGGAGGAAGGTTTTCATCAGGATTCTTTATAATTGAAAGCTCTTTTGAAATTGCCGTCGAATTTGGAGAGAAAATTTTTGACATCCAGAATGTCGTTTTGGGAAACACGATGAAGAGTTTCAAATTCCGGTGTGATGACGACGGTTACTACCGCTGAAAGTTTGCATTTCGGGCAATGCAGTTCAAAAAGACCTTCAAATTGTGTCGTAGCTACAACTTCAATTTCTTCGGCATCGAATTTTTGCTTGCAGCACTGACAGGTGCAGGTTTTTTGCAGATGTTTGACCGCGTTTTTTACTTCTCTTTGATTCATAATTTTGCCAGTGCCAATGAAATACGTTTTAGAGATTCTTCTTTTCCCAGTACATAAGGGACTTCAAACACTCCGGGTGATTGTATAAGTCCTGTAAGTGCGGCCCGCAGTGGCCAGAAAAGCTGTCCGTTTTTGATGCCCATTGCTGTGACCAGAGCTGTAAGCGTTTTTTTTAGGTTCTCTTCGTTCCAATCTGCAATTTCTGCTAGGACTTGTGCGCTTTTTGTGAGAGATTCTCTCGCCTGAGACAAGTCTACTCCCATTTTTTCATGAGTCAATAATTGCTTGTCATAGGCCGGTAAATGGAAATAAAATTCAATATACGAATCTGTTTGTTTAGGATCTTTGAGGATTTTTTCCTCCACCGTTAATAACGCTTTTTGGTATTTTTGCGTTTCTTTTTTGTACTTGTCAGATGTGTATTTTTCGCAAAGTTCTTTGAGCTTTTCGGATCTTTCGCGGGGATCTTCTTCGTATTTGCGTTTTTGCCAGCGCCAGGAATACCAGTCGAGTTTTTCCAGATTGAAAACTGCGCCGGCTTTGTGAACGTTTTTTAAGTCAAAAATTTGCTTGAGTTCATCGAGAGTGAAAATTTCCTCTTCTTCTCCGGCGCCTGGATGCCAGCCAAGGAAAGCCACAAAATTCAGTATGGCTTCTTTTAAGTATCCTTTTTCGATGTAATTTTCGACGGAAACATCGCCCTGGCGTTTGGAAAGTTTGCTTTTGTCGGCGTTGAGGAGAAGCGGTAGGTGGGCGAACTGTGGTGGTGTCCAGCCGAAAGCCTGATAGAGAGCGATATGTTTCGGGGTAGACGGGAGCCATTCTTCGCCGCGGATTACATGGGTGATGCCCATGAGGTGGTCGTCTACGACGTTTGCGAGGTGATATGTGGGAAGGTTGTCCGATTTCATCAAAACCTGATCGTCAATGGTTTTGCCGTGAAACTGGACGTTGTCGCGGATTAAGTCTTTGAATCTGATAACTTCGTAGGGAATTTTCTGACGAATTACAAAGGGTGTTTTTTGATCAAGGTGAGCTTTGATTTCGCTTTCCGATAAATAAAGACATTTGCGGTCATACATAGTGGCTTGTTTGTTTTGAACTTGTTTGTCGCGCATTTCCTCAAGTCTTTCGCGTGTACAAAAGCAGCGGTAGGCGGTGCCTTTTTCAATTAAAATCCGTACATGTTCCTGATAAATTGCCGATCTTTCCGATTGAATATATGGTCCTTCGTCAAAGTTTAGATCGAAATATTGCAGAGTTTTTATGAGATTTTCGGTAGCGCCCTGAACCAGGCGGGCTTGATCGGTATCTTCGATTCTGAGGATGAATTTACCGTTATTTTTGCGCGCGAACAGATAGGCGTAAAGGGCGGTTCTTAAGCCCCCGACGTGAAGATAACCTGTAGGGGATGGTGCAAAACGTGTTTTGATCATATGTGTAGAGTGTACAGGCTCGAAAAAGTATGGGAAAGTTGATTTTTTTTAATGTTGTGCGGAAAAAAACTATTGTAATTTTGTGAAAAGGAATTAGATTTGTGATAACTTTTATTTTCTTTCACAAATGAAAAGTAGCAGAGAGCCCGACCCTGACCCTGCGGGGGTTTTGCCCTCATCTCAGCGAAAGCATCTAGAAATCTCCGGAAGTTTGAAACAGAGCGGTTTTGGTTTGAGGATTTGTAAAGATCCGATTTGTGAGGATTTCGATTTGTTTTATCCGGATGAAATTTGGGAGAACTTTCCGGAAGGAAACAAGAAACAGTTACTGGATAATCTGGCTTTTTCATTTACCGCTCATTTGCCTCTTTTGAAGGGTGAGGATCTGGATTTGAAATATGATACGTCTCAGCCGATGGTCAGTTCCTGGATTTATAACTTGTTTTTGCGATTTTTGCCGACATATAGGCATCTGTATGAAGAGAGGGCAGAGGGCGAACTTTTGTATGTTTTGAGGAGAATGCTTACATCGGATATTTCTTTTGCTGAAAATGAGGATATGGGTGGCTTGGATTTTTTTGAGACGGATGAGCGCAATGTGATTGTGCCTTTTACTTTCGGCAAGGATAGTTTGCTGACTTATTGCGTGGCAAAGGAGATTGGACTTCGTCCTATTCCGGTTTGTTTTTATGAGCCGACCGAGAAGTATTCAAAGAGGCATAAGCTTGAGCTGATCGAGAATTTCGAGAAGGATTTTGGCGAAAAAATTTATTTTGTGGATAACGGTTTTGCCAATTTGCGCGCCGGTGATGACGGCTGGTTTGGCTGGGAATCAACATTAACGACTTATGCATTAATGTCTCTGCCCTTTGCTTACAGCAACGGCGCGCGTTATATTATTTTTTCCAATGAGATTTCCTGCAATGATTATTTTTATGATGATCGTGCTTTGAAAGTAATGTTTGATTATGAACAATCTGATTTGGCTACTGGGGATTTATCGGCTTTGATTAGAGCTTTGACGAATGGGAAGGTCGGTTGTGCAAATTTTCTACAGGGTCTTTATGAAATTGCGATAATCGGCATTTTAAAAAATAATTTCGGAAAATATTTGAAATACCTGATGTCTTGTTGGGCGGACAATAGCGGCGCTACAAAGTGCAGATGGTGCCAGGAATGTTCAAAATGCGGCCGTATTTTTCTTTTTTTGGCTGCAAATGGCATAGATCCTCAAGAGCAAGCCGGTTTTTCCGATAATCTTTTTGAAGAAAAATATCTTTCCTTGTTTAATATTTTCTCAAATTATTCCGGCGGCTCGATCAGCGGCTCGACCAAAGGTGTGACCTACGATTCCATAGGGATAAATCGCGATGAGCAGCTTTTGGCATTTTATCTGGCTTATAGAAGAGGATTTAAGGGATATGCGATTGATGAATTTGCGAAATCAAAATTGGTGAAGGAGGCGGAAGTGCGGTTTGTAGAATTAATCGACAAATATTATGGCTTCAAGGAGAGTGGGATGATTCCGAAGTTTTGCAGAGACGATGTGAACAATTTGTTCAAAAATTCATTATCCCGTTCTTTATCCGCTATTCGCGCTTTATGAAAAAGAAAAAAACCATCGCATTTTTGTATAATGTTTTTAAGGAAATTCCCGATATTGAGAGGCCGGAGACTTTTTTGCAGGCGGATTTTGACAGTGAAGAGACGATTTCCGCGATTATAAAAAATCTGGAAAATTGCGGATACGATGTGATTCCGATTGAAGGAAATGAGGATGCTTATCGGAAGCTTTTTCATCATCGTGAGCATATCGATCTGGCTTTTAATTATGCGGAGGGTTTGCATGGGAGAGATCGGGAACTGCATATTCCCGCGATGCTGGAGATGCTCAAGATTCCTTATACCGGGTGTCCGCCTTTGAGTCAGGGAATTGTTTTCAATAAGGCCAGAACCAAAGAAATTTTGCTGATGAATAACGTCCCGACTTTGCCGTTTTTTGTTTTTAAGACAGGTGAGGATGCGGAATTTTTGGCTTTCGATTTGAAATTTCCCTTGATTGTGAAGCCGATTGCCCAAGGGCAATCGGCCGGTATTACGAAGCATAGTGTGGTTTATGACGAAGAATGTTTGAGGAGGCAAGTTGATTTTGTTCTGACGACCTTTTCTCAAGCTGCTCTGGTCGAGCCGTTTTTGGACGGTAGGGAGTTTTCCGTGGGGATGCTGGGAAATCCGCCTGCCGTTTTGTCGATTGTAGAACTGAATCATGGAATTTTGCCGGAAAAATATCCGAATTTCGCTTCTGTGGAGGTGAAATTTGCCACTGACGAATCGGAAACAAGTGGATTTTTGACTTGTCCCGCCGAAATTGATGAGAATTTAAAAATGAAAATTGAAAATATGTGTCTTGCAGCGTGGCATGCCTTGGGAATTGTGGACTGGTGTCGTGTTGATATTCGCTGCGATAGTTACGGCAATCCATTTATTCTTGAAATTAATTCGCCGGCAAGTATTGAGCCGCCCGAGACTGTGACCGGATATTGTACTTTTCCTTTGTCCGCAGAGAAAAGCGGAATTTCCTATACTGAACTTTTACATAAAATAATTAACACCTCATTTAAAAGATATGAAAACAAAAATTGATTTGGACTTTGCAAAAGTATCGCCCAATATTGATATCAAGCCTCGTGGCTTAACCATGTCGCTGCCACATGGAGGCCTGCCGGAAGCCATTTCTCCCTATATGGTTCAGCTTATCAGGCGGACAGGTGGAGTAAACGGGCCTTTGGGCCGACAATTCGTTGCTCAGCCGGATAAGGAAAGGCGGTTTTCCAAGAAATTTATGGATCCTTTGAATGAAGATCATCATGAAATTGCGCCGGGCGTGGTTTACAAATATCAGGGAAAATTAAATCCCGATGGATCCGTGGCGCACTATGGTCGTGTGCTTTGGACCGTTACGCGTCTTTGCGCGACTTATTGCCGCTTTTGCACTCGCGGTAGAGAAGTCGGTTTGCCGCCTCATATCAAGACTGAAAGTACTGCCGCAATTGCAAATAAATTTTTTCTTTCCGATGAGGAAATCGATCATGTGATCCAGTTTTTGAAAGATCATAAAGAGATCAACGAGGTGATCCTTTCCGGTGGCGATCCTTTGACGGCTTCACAGTCTTATTTGACTAAGATTATTCCACGTTTGGCGGCGCTTCAAAAAGAAGGTCATCTCGATATTGTGAGAGTCGGTTCCAGGCTTCCTGTACACAATCCTTTGGCAATTTCCGATTGGCATTATGAGTTGCTCGGTCAATTGAAAAATCCTTATCTGATGCTGCATGTAAATCATCCTTTTGAATTAACCGAGGAGACGCTTCATGTTTTGCAAAATTTCCGTCGCATTTCTTTGGCTTCAGTATTGAGTCAAACGGTATTTTTGAAGGGGGTTAATGATTCGGTGGATGTTTTGCATGAGCTTTTTAGGACATTGGCGAGCGAGGGGATTAGGCCTTACTATCTTTTTCAGAATGATCCGGTTTATTGGGCGCAGCATTTTACGGTGCCGATGAAACGGGCGGTGAAAATTTGGGGACAACTTCGTCCAAAGCTGAGCGGTGTGGCCGCTACAGCCAGATTTGTGATTGATGTGCCTTTTGGTTATGGAAAAGTGCCTTTGCCGGAGGGGGCTTGTTGGGACGCCGATTTGAGTCATTTTTATGATTTTAAAGGGGAGAGGCATGAGCTTGAGGATTTGTGAAAAGTTTTTGTCTTTTACCATAGCGAAAAATTGGCAATTTGTGATATATTCTGTGAAGTATTTTATATTTAATATGGCAAGATCACGAAGAGCTTCACGAAGAACTACGCGCAGGCGGACTCTGAAATTCAAGATCAAGGCGACTTTGGCCCGCGAGGTTTGGGCGGTGATCAATCTTGCCTGCGGCGTTTTGATGGTTTTGAGTATTCAGGGGGCTTTTGGAATTGTGGGGAATTTTTTTGTCGATATGCTTAGGCCGGTTTTGGGCTGGGGAATTTATGTTTTGCCGGGTTTCTTTTTTCTGATTTCTTTAATGCTTTTCTTCTCAAAAAAAGTGCATTTTACCGCTTCACGGATTTTTGGTCTTTTTATTTTGATGACTTCGATTTTGAGCGTTTTCCATTTGTCGGTGCCGATGGATAAAATTTATGATTTTGCGGCTTTGGGGACGCATGGAGGCTATACCGGATTTGTGACGAATTTTTTGTTGCAGGAGGTTTTGAATATCGGCAAATTTGGCGCTGCGACGATTTTTGTGGCGATGTTTTTTGTTTCATTGATTTTGACTTTTGAGCTTTCTTTGAGTGAAATTGCGCGGATGCTGATTCCTCAGGTGAAGATTGAGACGGTGAATGATGACAGGATGGGCAGAAGAAAAAGTAATCGTCTGGAGGAAGATGAAGAGGTGGCGGAATTTGAAAATTCCATACCGGAAATACTGATTCATAAGGCGAAAATCGGTGGTAGAAAGAAGGATTCGATTGAAGCTTCAGATGGCGATGATGTGGATATTGATCTCGAAGATGAGGAGTCTTCGAATGTTGTTGTAAATAAAGGCGACGGGATTTCCGATGAGCTTTCTTCAGGCAGCAAAAAGCAGCAGGAGGATTATCAATGGGAATTTCCTTCGTTGGATTTGTTGAAAAACGGAGATAGCAATGTGACTGTCGATGAGGATTTGCTGCGCGATAATGCCGATAAAATTCGCAAAAAACTGGCGCAGTTTGGAATTGACGTAATGATGCATGAGGTAAATGTGGGGCCGACGGTTTTGCAATATACTTTGAAGCCGCACGATGCGGTGAAATTGTCGAAAATCACTTCTTTGAAAAACGATATCGCTCTGGCTTTGGCTGCGGAAAGAGTGCGTATAGAAGCGCCGATTCCGGGGAAATCTCTGGTAGGTATCGAAGTGCCAAATTCCTATCGGGCGATTGTTTATTTGCGCGAAATTTTGGAAACTGCCGAGTTTACGGATGCGCGCAGTAAATTGACTTTGCCGATGGGGCGCGATGTAAGCGGTAAGCCTGTTGTTGCCAATCTGGAAACGATGCCGCATTTGCTGATTGCCGGTGCGACCGGTAGTGGTAAGTCCGTGGCAATGAATACTTTTTTGATGGCTTTGTTGTACCAGAATCCGCCAAATGAATTGAAGCTTATTTTGATTGATCCGAAACGTGTGGAATTGAGCTGTTATAACGGGATTCCGCATTTGCTTGCGCCGGTGATTACCGATCCCGAGCGGGCTGCGATTTCTTTGAGGTGGGTGGTTGCGGAAATGGTGCGAAGATATGGTGAGCTTTCCGCCAAAAGGGTGCGAAATATCGGTGAATATAATTTGCTTACAGATGTTGAGCAGATGGCGAAAATAGTTGTGGTGATCGATGAGTTGGCGGATTTGATGATGGCGGCGGGCAAGGAAGTTGAGGCTTCGATTTGCAGAATTGCCCAGATGGCGAGGGCCGTGGGAATTCATTTGATTGTCGCTACGCAGCGCCCTTCGGTGGATGTCATTACGGGTCTTATTAAGGCGAATATTCCGGCGAGGATCGCTTTTGCGGTGAGCAGTTCTATAGATTCCAGGACGATTTTGGACGGCATCGGGGCGGAGGATCTGGTGGGAAGGGGAGACATGCTTTATCTGCCGACGGGAAGAAACAAGCCTTTGCGCGTTCAGGGTATTTTTGTTTCGACTGAAGAAATTGAGCGCGTGACCAATCGCGTGAAATTGACTATTGAGCCGGATTATGATCAATCGATTACTTCCGATCAGACTGCGAAAAAGCAGCTTGTGGGGATTCCAGTGAGCGGTGGTAATTATAGTGGAGCCGGAGATGACGATGATCTTTATGAACAGGCTTTCAAGCTGGTGATGGAGACGAGAAAAGCTTCCGCCTCTTTGTTGCAGAGGAGGCTGAAAGTGGGATATGCAAGGGCGGCGAGGCTGGTTGATTTGTTGGAGGAAAATGGCGTCGTGGGGCCGGCGGACGGGGCGAAGCCGAGGAGGATTTTGACGGAGTAGGAAGCTTTGAAAATCGCGAAATGCTTTGTCGATGGCGTTGATTGCGGCGCTTTTATATTCCCGCGAGCATGTTTTTGAGGATTGTGATGACTACGGTGTAGGCAATTATGCCTATGACTACTGTGCCGCCGATTCCATAGGCAACAGCGCGCAGTGTGGATTTTTTTTTGCAAAAATGAAATCCTGAATATGAGATTATGCCATTGATGATAATTCCGACGTAAATGCCTGCGGTGTTGAAGGCTTTGATCATTAGGGAAAAGATGATGCTGGCAAGGAAAACGCCAAAAAGCACAAGAGAGGCTTTATTGAGGAAATTTTTTTCAATGTCGAGTTTGGTCATCGATGCTATCTTATAGAAATTTTAGAAAAATTTTAAGAAAATTTTAGGATTGGGGCGGATAATTGTAGAAATATCCTAAAATCTATGCGGAAAATGTTAGAAAATTATGCATTTATTGACAGTCAAAATCTGAATTTAAGCATAAGATCACTTGGTTGGAAGTTGGATTATTAGCGCTTTCGCAGATATCTGCTGGAAAAATATAAAGTTGATAAGGCATTTTTATTTATCGGCTATATCGAGGGTAATAATCGGCTTTATTCATTACTTCAAGAAGCAGGTTTTATATGTATTTTTAAACCAACGTTGAAATACAAAGATGGTACTACAAAAGGGAACTGTGATGCGGAACTTGTACTGAAGGCAATGATTGAATATGTAAATTATGACAAGGCTGTTATTGTTACCGGTGATGGAGATTTTTATTG
>JACQRJ010000008.1 GCA_016206505.1 Candidatus Peregrinibacteria bacterium
CTGAAAAAATACCTGAAATTTTTTAATTACATTATCACTCAAAATTACGGCAAAATCGAAAAAATAGCTCTGAGGGAAGGGGAAAAAACACAAATTGAAAAATTAACCCTGAAATTAATTCAAGCTTCCCTGGATTTAAACCTTTCATCTCTGGAAACCTTCAAAACTCCCGAAACCACTTCCAGTCTATCCATCAAACGATCAAACTGATCAAGACTGTTCAATTCCAAAAGATAAAAATTCTCATTCAAACCGCCCTTCAGATTTTTGATCAAAAGATCGCGAATCATTATCCCGAGGCCGGAAATAATCGAAGTCACATCATGAATCAATCCGATTCTTGGCGCCACAATCAGTTTGATCCCCAAAACATATTTTTTGTCGGCATCTTTTTTTGATCCAAATTTCCATTGCGCAAAAACCAGCCTCTCGACATTCAAAGCATCCAAAATTTTACAATCCGCCCTATGCATCGAAATCGTATTGCCGCGCGTTACATAACCGACAATATTGCAATGCTTTTCCGGCTTACAACAAAAAGCCAGCTTCACCGGTAAACCTCCCTCGCCTCCTATCAAAATCTGATCTTCCAATTTCATCATCGAAGAAGCGTCTTCGGCAGGAATCTGCTGCAAATTTGGCGCAGTATAATTGGCCAAAACAAGCTCTTCATAAGGATAAATTTTGCGAATCACATCACTCACCATTTTGCCGCCCTTGCCAATCTCTTCGACCAAACCCTCACGTTCCGTCAAAGTAAGCCTACGCCCCAAATAATCACGCAAAATACTGTAATTTTGATCCAAAGGAGGCTTATTCAAACGCATCAACTGATTATTCAAAAGTCTCTTTCCCTCTTTGATGTTATTCTCCTTGTTTAAAGCGCTAAAATAAGCCCTAATCTTATTCTTGGCGAATCCGGTTTTCACCAGAGACAACCACTGCAATTTTGGTATTGCATCTTTCCTGGTCACAATTTCCACGACCTCACCATTTTTAAGCTCGTAATTAAGAGGCACAATTTTTCCATCCACTTTCGACATCACGCATCTGTGACCGACATCGGTATGAACGCTATAAGCAAAATCAATCGGACAAGATAAATTTGGCAAATCCTTGACCTCACCGCGCGGAGTCAAAACAAAAATTCTATCCTTAAACAAATCAAAATTCCCATCCTCATCTTGATACAATTTCTCCAGATTCTTCAGCCAATCCATCTGCATCTCCATTTTCGCATTCCTTTTGCCTTTATACAGCCAATGAGCCGCAACTCCGTATTCGGCATCACGATGCATATCTTCATCACGAATCTGAATTTCTATCGGCTGATCCATATTTTTAGGCGCCAAACCCAAAACCACAGTATGTAAACTCTTGTAACCATTTGGCTTTGGCACGGCAATATAATCCTTAAATCGCCTGGAAAGAGGCCTCCATTCACTGTGCAACAATCCCAAAACAGCATACAAGTGATCCAGTAAAACCTCGCCTTTTGGACCATATTTCGGAAGAAGAACAACGCGCATCGCAAAAATATCAAAGAGTTCATCAACATGATTCAAACCTTTCCTCTGAAATTTTTTATAAATGCTGTAAATGCCTTTAATACGGCCGGAAACCTCAACCTTTAACCTCTTGGAAACAAAAAACTTATCAAGGATTTCTTTGATTTTCGCGATCGATGTCCTGCAACGCAGACGCACTTTATTCAGCTGCTTCTCAATTTTTTCATAATCATCCCGCTGGCAATAAAAAAAAGCCAGATCCTCCAATTGTGTTTTTAAGCGGTGCATACCCATCCTATCGGCAATCGGCACATAAAGCTCCATTGTTTCTTTCGCAAAAAATTGCTGTCTATCCTTCGGCACAAAATCTTTCAAATTATTCATCAAAACAAGCCTATAAGCCAAAATTATCAAAATAACCCTCACGTCCTTTGCCATCACCAAAAACATTTTCTTTAAAATTTCCAATTGAGAACTACGATCATTTTCGGCGTAATTCAACCTTTTTAATTTTTTGGCATTTTGCAACATCGTAAAAACTTCAGTGCCAAAATCTTTCCTAATCTGTGCATCGCTAAGCAAGTCATCCAAATACATAGGATACAAAATAGCCACAATCAAAGTCTCCATATCCGGCTCAAAAGGAAGCAAAACATCCAAAATCCGCCTCGGATCAAAGCCGTTTTCCTTTGCCAAACCGAAACCATCCTTAATTTTTTGTTCGTCAGGCTTTTCTATAAACTCTTTGATTTTGGCTAAAACATTTTCAACCATCATCCAAAAGTATCAATGCTAATTAGGCTCAAATATAACACAAACAAATTACTCCTCCAAACGAATAATAGCCTTTATATCCGAACTCGGCACATCAAAAACTCTGATACCCCCAACAATGGCATCGCTATTTAAAACAGTATCCTTATATCTCGGTTTAATACGAAGAAGCGCATTGTTATACATATCGCGCAAAAAACTGTATGCATTATAAAAACCTCTCAATTTATCGGCATCTTGAGTGACTCTCACGTATTCCATCAGATTGACATAAGAGCTCTCGACAAGCAAAGCTTCCGTCGTGGCAAAATATTGAGCTTCAAAAAAATTTTTGTCCTCAGTCACTTTTTCAAAACGAAAGTCCAAATCCCCCATAATGGCATTGATCTCTATAAGTGCATAATCGGCATCAATAATCAACTGATTCATTTCTTTCAAATAATCATTCAACGCCAACCTTCTATCCAAAGCCAAATCCACCAAAGCATACACATCGGTTTGATAGATATTCAAAAGTTCCCTAAGCAGGCCAATATAATACTGATAACGGATTTTATCGGCCTTCTCGCCTATACCAATAATCAAGGCCGTATCAATCCCTGAAGTATCAGCAAAAATATAAGCTCCTTCGACATTTATCGGAGTTTTCAAGATATCAGCCTGCTGCAGGCCAACAAGATAAGAAGTAATCAGTCCATAAGCCTGTGAAGATTTATCCTGTTCCGGCTCGATTACAGACACATCTTCTTTCTCAACACCATCACCTTTAAACAAACTCATTCCCCCAAAAACAAAAAACAAAATCACCGCAATAATCACGAAAAAAAATACCGCGAATCCTATCAAATGATTTTTTGTAATACCGGCTTCCTGCAAAATACTCCAAAAATCCTTTTTGAATTCATCCACTTCCTGGTTCAAATCAGTCTTCTGAAGTACTTCAGATTGAGATTCCGGCACTGAAATTTTAGGCTCCTCCTCTCTATCGACTACTTCAGCCTCATGCACCACTTCACCGTTCCCATCGATACTATTTTGATCCACAAAAACGTTTTCCTCAACACCGCCTGTTTCCGCAACCTTTTCTTCACTAAACTTCGTTTCCTCAGCAGAAACGGCATCCTCAAAAGGAGAAAATGCAACAGAATCATCCCTTCTATCCATCGGCTTATCCTCCAAAGCCTTGGTATCAATTGCCGGCGCATGTGCACCCACCGGCGGTGCATCAAATGGATTTATTGGCTCACCATAATCATCCAAAGCCTCCTGACCATCAAGGCTCTTTACAGTTGAAGATTCTTGCTTCTGTATCTTCTTTTCCTCTTCTTTTGCCATCTCTTCCTTATGCCTGGTTTCTTCTTTTACAGGTGGCAACTTGGAAGTATCAATCTCATCATCCGCAGGCGGTTTGTCTGGGAAATCGTCAGTACCGCCATTTCCGGCAGGTGCATCCGAAGCTTCACCGCCGCCAAAAACATTTTTCCTTCTGTTTCTGCGACGCTTTCGCTTTTTTGCAACATCCTGCTTAATCTCACCCAGCTGCTCTGAAGCATCAGGCACTTGAGGTTGATTCTGCTCTAGTGATTTTTGCTCAAAAGGATTAAACGCACCGCCTGAATTTGCTTGATCATCAGCCATTTAAAGACATTTATATCTATAAATTATACCACAAAAAAAGCCATTTTTACAGACCGGAAAGCCATCAAACACCCAAATTAAAGGAAATTATAAGAAACGCCAATAAACAAATTGCCAAAAATCCTATTTAAAAGCCAAAAAGTTAAAATTGCACAGGCGATAGCGATTAAAACCTTATTCTGATCAAGCCCGTGTAATGATTTCAAATAAGTATTTAAAACAAAAAGCATCCAAAGCCCCGAAATAAGCCAAAAAAAGCCGAACAGAAAAAACGGATCCAACAAACCGAAAACAGCCAAAATATAAGGCACCATCGTCGAAAAAATAACTATAGACGCAAAAGCCACAACACGAAAAATCCCTTCAAACCTCATCTTAACCTTAAAATACTGAGTCAACAAAAGAAAAACCAGAAAAATACTGCCAAACATTGCCAAAGGCGGAATAAAAATCGACCAAGTCAAAAAACGATTAAAAATAGCCCCGAAACCGGATGGGAAAATCAAGGCACCCAAAAGAAGATTTACAACATGCGGCAAAAGGTAAATACAAATTGCAGGCCTTGAAAGCTTATCATCTGCCGAAACAGCATTTATGACAGTCCGATCAAGACTTAAAACCGATTTGGCAAGACTGTAGTACTTTTTGTACATATTTTAAACAAACATACCGTTCACAGTGAAAAGCGAAGCGAAAATCAGGGAAACGATAGTCATAAGCTTAATCAGGATATTGATACTGGGGCCGGAAGTATCTTTGAAAGGATCTCCAACCGTATCGCCAACAACGGCCGCTTTATGAGTGTCAGAACCTTTACCGCCATATTTACCAGCTTCAATGTATTTCTTGGCATTATCCCATGCCCCGCCTGAATTGGCCATCGCAATAGCCAGCATCACACCGGAAACAAGAGCGCCTGCAAGAAGACCGCCAAGAGCGGAAGAACCCAATACAAAACCCACTATCACAGGAACAATCACAGCCATAAGACCCGGAATAATCATCTCTCTGATTGCCGCTTTTGTTGAAATATCGACGCATTTCTTTGTATCACCCTTTGCAGTCCCTTCCATAAGACCCTTGATTGTCTTAAACTGATGCCTTACCTCGGCAATCATGTCAAAAGCTGCTCGTCCGACAGCAGACATTGTCAAAGCGGAAAACAAAAATGGCAACATAGCGCCAAAAAATAATCCAATCATTACATTCGGTTTCATTACGTCAATTGCAGTAAGTCCCGTAGCCTGTGAATAAGCCGCAAACAAAGCCAAAGCTGTCAAAGCTGCAGAACCGATCGCAAAACCTTTACCGATAGCCGCAGTGGTATTGCCGGCAGAGTCAAGAGCATCGGTTCTTTTTCTCACATCAGCTGGCAAATGAGCCATTTCCGCAATACCGCCGGCATTGTCCGCCACAGGGCCATAAGCATCAACCGCCAAAGTAATACCCAAAGTACTCAGCATACCCACGGCCGAAATCGCAATACCATAGAGCCCTGCAAATTTGTACCCCAGGAAAATGGCAATGCAAATAAAAATTACCGGCAAAGCTGTAGATAAATACCCCAGAGCAATACCCTGGATAATATTTGTTGCTGCGCCAGTTTGAGAAACATCTGCCAATTTTTTCACCGGTTTAAAATCACCCGATGTATAATATTCAGTCAAAAGCCCCACAATAATTCCAACCACAAGTCCGCTTACCAAAGCGACAAAAACACCAAATGCAGCATCTCCAACAAAATATTTTGTTAAAAACCAGGAAAAAATCACCACCAAAATCGAAGAACCCCAAACTCCATTTTTCAAAGCGGCATGAATGCTGCCGTTTTTACCGACACGAACAAGAAAAGAACCAAGTATTGAAGCCAAAGTTCCCACACCCGCAATCACCATAGGCAAATAAACACCATTCATACCATAAGCCGCAAAACCCAAAATCATCGCGGAAATGATACTGCCAACATAAGACTCAAATAAATCCGCTCCCATTCCGGCCACATCACCCACATTATCGCCAACATTATCGGCAATCACGGCGGGATTTCTCGGATCGTCTTCAGGAATCCCCGCTTCCACTTTACCTACAAGATCCGCTCCAACATCAGCAGCCTTGGTATAAATCCCTCCCCCTACACGAGCAAAAAGAGCGATGGAAGAAGCTCCCAAACCAAAACCGGTAATCACATTAAGTACAATCTCCATCGGCAACGCCAAAATCTCAAAGAAAACATAAAAAAGTATCGACAGACCCAATAAACCCAATCCAACAACAGAAAGTCCCATCACCGCACCTGATCTGAACGCAATGGTCAAAGCCTGACCCAAACTATTCATCGCAGCATTGGTAGTGCGCACATTTGCTTTTGTGGCAATCTGCATACCAAAAAATCCGGCCAAAACACTGCTTAAAGCTCCATACACAAAAGAAATACCTGTAAACAATCCTTCATTCATCTCATTTGTCGCTGAATTATCCAAAAAGCCATACAAAACAAAAAACAAAACAATCACAAAAATAGAAATCACCTGATATTCACGCACCAAAAAAGCCATCGCGCCTTCATGAATCGCATTGGCAATTTCCTTCATTTTCTCATTACCATCAGGCTTTTTCTTTATGGCCAGAGCAAACGCGAAAGCTGCAATCAAAGAAAGCACGCTGATTAAAGCCATCAAAATTGGATAATTCATAACAAAACTACATTACGAGATAAAAAACTTGAAAAAAGTCTGAACAATCTTACCAAAGGTCACAAAAAAGTCCAATTAATAAACATCCTGGGAAAACAAGAAAGAAAGTGCAGTATAAAAATCATAAAACTTCTGACCTTGTTCATCAAGATCATCACTCCAATTGTAAGTCACTTTTCCATCGCCAACGCGCTCAATAACGACACTCATCATTGGTGCGGAAAGTTCAGCGGGCGCAAGATCATCAATTGCACCCAACAACTCTTCAAAATCATCAAAATTACTACCTCCAATAACACCGTCATCTGTTGTGGTATCTTTAGAATACCTCATTAAATTAACCGTAAGAGTTCTCTTTTCATAATCAGGCACAACATTCAGCTCAACATTCACTTTTTCCTGATCGTAAAAATAAAAAACCATTCCGGAAACATCGGATTTATTCTGCCACCAAAAACTGCATCCGGTAACGATTACTGAAAAAATAAAAAGACCTAAAACAGAAAAAAACTTTCTCATGTAAAAATTATAACCTAGAAACAATATAAACCACATTCTTGAAAAATTTGCAACAAAGTTATTTGACTTCCTCTTTACCTTTTACCTCTTCGGCATTTTGATCACCGTCACCTTCGGTTGCCACAGCTTCACCCTCAGGCCCCTCAGCAACAACCGCAACAGGCTGCTCTTCTTCAACCTTTGGTGCAACCACAGTCGCAACAACACTTTCCGGATCATTTAAAATCGCTATGTTGGAAGGTACCTTCAAATCCTTTACCCTAACATAGGAATGGAAATCAACCAAAGGCTCAATAGAATATTCAATAGAATGTATCAAATCCCCGGGCAAACATTTTACCTCCACTTCGTTCAAATTTGTCACCAAAATGCCGGCCAGCTCCTTAACCGCAGGAGCCACTCCATGATGAACAAGAGGGATTGAAGTATGAATCTCTTCATCCATACGCACATTGATAAAATCAACATGCATAATACTGTCATTTACAGGATGATACTCAACATCATGAACCAATGCATTCATCTTTTCTTTACCATCGACATTCAACTCTACAACGGTATTACTACCAGCTTTATTATATAATCTCCTAAAAGTCTGATAATCGACCTTCAAAGACTTATTCTCAATACCACGACCATAAAATTCAACAGGAATCTGCCCTTGTTTCAGATAATCTTTGGCCTTTACACCCTTGTCCCTAGTTTGTATTTCCAGTGTAACTATATCCATATGCCGGCACACTTTAGACGAAAGGTGCCATTTGTGCAATAGAATTTTTGGGTCTTTTGCAGACCTCTATTTTTATGATAATATCCCACCGCTACTTAAACTTAAAACTATGTTCGATAAAGCAAAAGATCTCTACAGACTGCAAAAACAAGCCAGACAAATCAAAAAAGAATTGAGAGATACACATATTGAAGCTGAAGAAGATGGTGTAATCGTCACTGTAAACGGCGAACAAGAGGTTTTATCAGTAAAAATAAGTGATGATGCGATGACAAATAAATCTTCTTTGGAAAAAAAGCTGGAAAAAGCATTTAATAAAGCCGTAAAAAAATCTCAACAAATCGGAGCGGAAATGATGCGTGGCATCATGGGCGATATGAATATTCCGGGAATGGGATAAAAAAGATGAACA
>JACQRJ010000054.1 GCA_016206505.1 Candidatus Peregrinibacteria bacterium
GGTTATTGCAATAAACGCAAAATCTATGCCGGCAAAAATTGGCTCCCATAAATAATAATAAAAACAAATATGAAAAAGTTAAGTCTGTTCTATACAAGTAGATTTTTATTTCAAAGAAGGGGGCCTGAACCGGAAAAAGGTTCCGATGCCGGTAGAAGGGCGATGCCTGAAGTAGAGAAAGTAAGAACTGCCGCTGAGGTTCGGGAAGCTCAGAAAACTACGGTCAGGGAAATTTATGCTACTCAGAGAGAAAGGGTTAGAATGTTGCAGGGTAAGAAGAAAGTTGAAGGTGAAAAGTTTGAGCAGAAAGAGGCGCGTGTTAGTAACAATGTGATGGTTGTAAAGGTGAACGGTATGCCGGGAAGAATCGATCCTGCGGATCAGGTGAAAGTTTTGAATGGCGGTCAGGTTTATGAAATGGATGGCGTGAAATATGTGAAGGTTGATGTAAGTGGTAAAAGAGGCACAAGCAAGGGTAGAACCAAGAGCGAACATTTTACCGCTTATGTACAGCTTGATGCTTTGCGTGAACCAAGGGAAGTTGAGGGCAATAAAACTGTTGAGGCGTATCGCGATGAAGTTCGGAGCTATCTTGATAATGTTGCCAAGGGTCGTTTTTATATCGACATAAATTATTCTGCCCCAGAAGGCCCGGTTGTCACTGTGCGTGATACAGAGCAGTCAAATCGGGTTGTATGCTGGGCTCTTCTTGATATTCAGAAGAATCTTGCCGGAGATTATCTTGATACTTTTGGAGATACCGGCAGTCCTATGTTTCAGGCAAGGGAGCGTGAATTTGGCAGACAGAGTGCCGCTACCCTTGTTATGGGTACTTCAGGTTATAATCCTGATGCCACTTATGAGCAGGATATTGCTGTAAGAGCAGGAAAAGTGCCTACGCCGGATAAAAGGGTGCGCCTGGCTGGTCCGGATACCGTACATTATTCTTTGGGTGATGCCGTTGCGAGGGCAAAAAAGGAGATTGATTATTATATGCAAGAGAATCCTTCAAGTGGGTTTCCTGGTCCGTTGCCAGGCGATCCAGATTTTGTTGATGAACAATCCTGATCCTGGTGCAGGAGGGCTTAAATAGAGGAATCTGCTTTGTTAATGCGAGGATTTTAAGAGGCCGGTTGTAAAGCCGGCTTTTTTATTGTGCCTGTTTCATGCTGCGTATTTATGTTATAAAGGCTTTTGTGAATTTTGCAGAGTCCTCTTTGGAGAGATGGCCGAGTGGTTGAAGGCGCACGCTTGGAAAGCGTGTGTGGCAGAAATGTCACCGCGGGTTCGAATCCCGCTCTCTCCGCCAGAAATTGTGTGAAGCGCAATTTCGATTTCTTTATTTGAAATTTTTTTTGTGGCAGGATGTTTACATGGATTTTGAGGCGATTTTGCAAAATGACGTGGTGCAGTTTCTGTATTTTTTGGGAGCTTTACTTGTGACTTTGACCGTCCATGAGGCTTCACATGCGCTTGTGGCTTATTATCTGGGGGATCATACGGCAAAGCTTGAGGGGCGATTGAGTTTGAACCCTGTGCGGCATCTGGATTTTGTGGGGAGCATTTTGTTTTTGGTGACACAGAGAATTGGCTGGGGTAAGCCGGTGCCCGTGAATCCTGCGAATTTTAAAAGGCCGGTGAGAGATAGCGCTTTGACGGCTCTGGCCGGGCCAATGTCGAATTTTATTTTTGCTTTTTTGTTGGCTTTGCCGCTGAAATATTTAAATGATTTTATGCCGGAAACCGTGAAGCTTTTTTTGTGGACAATTTTTCATGTGAATATTTTTTTGGGAGTTTTTAATCTTTTTCCCTTTCCGCCGCTGGATGGTTCGAAGATTGTTGGGCTTTTTGTTCCCCGAAGATGGTATCGCGTTTATGCGAAGTATTTGGATCAGGGCTTTAAATATTTTGTTGCACTAATTTTAATAGATGTTTTTATTTTGCCTGACTTGATTGGGTTTTCGCTTTTTGGCTATGTGATAAGGTATTTGCATGATCTGGTGAGTCTGATTTTGTTTTTGGGGGTATAGGGATTGTGTTTTTATGGGATTTGGTAACGCGGTATATGGTGGTGAGCGGAGTTGGCTTTTTTGGCATTTCGCAGCTTTACTTTTAGCTTTCTTTTAATTAGAATCGAAGATGCTCTGCTCTGTACGTTAGCGCCTTATAATACTCTCTCTATCAACATTGTTACGGGGGCCAAAAATATCTTTCGGTCGAGGCCGGGAAGATGAGGCACCCACCCTAGTTTACATGGGGGCAAAGTCTCATAGGGTCGCGACGGCACAGTGGAGGATAAAAAATCGTCCCTAGTGTGTAGTAATGTAGATGGATTAGGGACGGTTTTTTTTGTTGTGGGCTGCTGAAAATAGCGTAATGCTGCGTCAACTGCGTCGCTTCCTCTTCGCCGTATAGTTGCATACGGCTCTGTCGCAAGCTCCTTGTTTTCTTGCATTACGCTATTTTCAGCAGCCCTTCAGTGTTTTTTGCGGGAATTTTTAAGTTCCTGGAGCCTTTTTTTGATCCAGTCGACGATTTTTTTGCCATGATGCGGGGAGATTAGCACTATGCCACTGAAAAGAAGTAACCAGCCGGGTATGATCGGTACTATAAAGCCTATTATGCTGGCGATTAGGAAGATGGTTCCGAGAACGATTTCGAAGCTGCGTTTTATCATCTAGATGGAACTGATTTTTTCAGTTTTGTAATTGCGAAGTAAAAGTTCGCAATTGCGATTGCGAGCAAGGGTTCATAAGAAAAGGGCAGGTTGAGATAATTGAGTAGATTGTAGGATGTTGCGGCAATTATTGCGAAAATTATTTGCTGGGTTTTCCCGATAGGCGAAGTTTTTGGGTCCACAAGCATTATTGCGGCGAAAAAGAAAATTGTGGTATCAGTGAAGATGAATTTTAGAGTCGTCAAATTTTGCTGAAAAGCATAGAGAATCGTGCCGTAGAAAATTAGAAAGGTAATGACTATGGGCAATTTCCGCCAGCGGTTTAGGCCGAATATAAGCCAAATTAAGATGAGTGTAAGCGATAAATATCCTTGAAAATTTGTGCCCCACCAGGAGGTGAAAGGGGCACTTTCACCGGTGACAATTCGCATAATAATTGCCGAGATTAGAATTCCGAATACTGTCGGATTGATTATCGGTGAGCCGTTTTTTTCCAGGAAAAATTTGCTGAAAATTGCCATGAAAGTGGCGATGAGCGGCCCGACGTATTCAGTTATGTTTGAGATGGAGAGGGGATAATGAAGTACCAGAAAAATTATCAAGGTTGTGATGAGGGCGTTTTGCGGTATTTTTTTTGCGGTGCTTATGCGACTAAAAAGTACGTATAAGAACATGCCGAAGCCTACGGTGATTCCAAGATGGGCAAGTTTTTCGATTTTGAAGTTGAAAAAAATTGCCAAAATTGCATAAATGCTTAAAAAAATGGCAAGCTGATTTGTGGGGCTGATCTTGAGTTTGCACATATGTTATGAGAGTATTTTGTTGATGCAAAAAGCTCAGTATTTATAAATAACTTATATTTTTGTCATGGAAAAAACAATTAAATCATTGGTTTTATTGATGATTATTACCGGTACGATTTTTACTTTGACGGCCTGCAGCAGCGGAATTGGAAGCCAGCATCCGAAGAAGGAGGAGGAGGATGTAGCGGTGGAGTTGAATGAAAATGCTGAAGTTAGTGAAGATGTGGCATCCGAGGAGGCAGATATTGAGGCGGGAGGAGATTCTGAGCGTGATGGTGAAGAGAATCCCGAGGGGGAAAGTGTTGAAATTGAGGGTTTTGCGGGCGAAAGTACTGCCGAAGTGGATGGGGGTGATGCGCAATAATTTATTGCGGGAATTGATGCCGTAAAAATCAATTGAGGTTTTGGGTACTGTTGTGAGGGGTAGTGAAAAATTTGATCCTCTTCGGGCTATGCTTGTTAGTAATGAGGGCGAGATTTTTAGAAGCGGGGGATTTCAAGGAGAGCTTTTTGCGTGAGTTGGAATTGGGGTTGTTCACGTAGATTATTTGGCTTTCTTGTACTTAGAAAACGAGTTTTTGCACCTTCCGTATTAGTACGGATTTCCGCATTACATAATGAATTGGACATGTGCGCAATAATGTAGCTGAGGGATTTTATAGAGTGGGCTTTGCAGAGCTGATTTTTTGTCATGGCGGCTTCGGGCACTTGACTTTTGTGCGATTTGTCTTAAGATAAATTTTGTTATGGAGATTGTTGCCGTTGTAGATCAGCCGTTCGCAAAGGGAAATGCCCCAGATCTTATAGATGGCAATGTTTTTTGTGTGGATAGAGGGTGCTGGGTTAGGACACCGACACTGCTTGATGTTTTTATGCAAATGCACTCTGGCAGCGGTGATTTTGTCCTTCCGGATGGGGTAGAGCCAAGGCTTGTGGGTAGGCCTGGCATCAGAGGGATTGTAGAATGGGATACGCGGATATTGATTAATATGGCATTGATGCGTTCGGAAGATGTACGGATGCATCTTCTGCTTGATGGAGATGATGATCGGCGGGATATTTTGCCTTATTATTTGGCGGCGGCCGGTTATCTGGGGTCTCATGGAGGAATGGTGAATGTTTATGCAAAAAATGCCGGTGGCGCTTTTGCAGGATTGGCGATGTGTGCACATAAAAGATACATGCTTGAAAGTGGCAAGTTGACTTTTAGGAATCCGTTGCTGCATGATCCGGTCGCTTCATGGTCGCCGAAAATTGCCGGTGAAGATAATATTAGTGAAAGATATTGGAATATGGTGAAGGAATTTTTGCTGAGAAATACGGTTCCGGGGATGCAGCAACTTATGCGTGCCCGTTTGCGCCAAGTGGAGCAAAATCCGGCCAATGTTCAGAGACAAATTCCTTTTTCATCTGAAATTGCATGTGACATTGGCTTGATTGAGGAGCCTTTACACGGTATTGATGCGCTTTGCAGAAAATTTGAAGAGAGAGCCTGTGAATGTGTCGGAAATTTGCCGGAAGATCATTCGGTGAACCGATTTTTTGATGTGAGTGGAAGAGAGCAGAGACATTTGGAAGCTAAAAGTCGCAGAGAGAGAGATGCTCCGCGTGCGGAAGTTATTCAAATTGCCAATGTAAGAAGTTTAGGTAAAGTTCCCAAACCTTTCGGTACAAGATTGAAGCGTGGAGTAAAGTCTTCCAGACCTGATTATCTTAAACCCGTAGAGTAAAGGAAGTGCCGAAAAGCGCATACTGCTGTGTCGATTGCGTCGCTTATTTCCCGATTTTGACGGCTTTTTTCCTTAATTCTTTGATGGCTTTTATCGTATCGAAAGAATGGATTTTTTCTTCGAGATAGCGGCCATGCCAAAGCTGATTATCGAAAATGAAGAGTTTTTCGTATTCTTTGAGGTACGTGTCGATTTGGCCGACCAGGTTTACATCTGTTTTCCAGCGCTTACTGATGTCTTTAAAGTAGCGGTTGAAATCTTTGGTCGAGAGATTTTTGAAAACAAAAAGGATAAGCTTGTTATAGGTTCCAGAACTTTTGAGCGCGTAATTCGAGAAATAATTTTTTCTAAGTTGTAGAACAATTTCAAAGCCGGCATCGGCATCCCAAGGGAAAAAGCGCCATTTTTCAATGTTGTCATCAAAATAAATGTAATAGTTGTGAGTGATTGAATCGTTTGCCGCTGTGAGATATGTGAGCATTGTATAGTCGAAAACGTTTTGGATATCGATTTCCTTGAGAAGCGTTTTGTCGTTTTTGTCGAGGCGGCGGATCAGGTCGAGGAGTTTTTCTTCGTCGCCGTGCATTTCATAGTGAGCTTTTATAATTCCAATGTCTTTTGGATCGCTTAGGTTAGCCAAATATGGCGAGGTTATGTTTTGAGCGTAATAATAATTTTCGGTTTTGACACCATGATTTTGGAAGAAATCTTTTTTGATGGCTTCAGTGATCTGATAAAGGCCAAAAGGCAGATTGTTGACTTCCATTGTTACTTCAAAAAAGTCGGGAGCGATGTGTCCAATATCTTTATAGGTCTGATAGATGAGCTTTTCCTTAATCATGCTCTGGTCGCCGATCATTGAGCGCAGTTTGAATTCGTTGGTATTTTTTAGAAAATCATCTTTTGCGAAATTTTTGTTCGCATTAATGTTTTTGAAAGTTTCGACGGTAAATGAAGATTTTATATAGCCGCGATTGGCATTTCCGCGTGTTTTTATCAGGATGGAATGTGATTCAACGGTGCCATCGGGATAGAAAATCTCCAGATATGCAGGGTAACGGCTTGTAATCGTGCGATCTATGAGTAATGACTTGAAATCATCGTGGTCGAGATAAATTTTCAGATGCGGAATGTTTGAATCGGGTTGTTTGGCGGGATTTGGGAGCAAATTCGGATCTTCGAGAGTGTTTTTTACTTCGGTTTTCAAATAAGAAAAGTCGTCCTGCTTTACTGCGAGTTTGAAGTGTTCTTTTTTTTCATTTTTGTATTCAACAAGAAAGGCGAGTGCAAATTTTTCTTCGTCATAATCAACAGTTACTTTTGCGATATTTTCAGCATTTTTATTGTCGTTATCTTCTGAAATTTCAAAGCTGTAAACGTATTCCAAAATGCCGCCATCTTCTTCGATGTACAGCTTACTATCTATCAGTTTGGCCTTGCGCTCGTTTTGAAGCTTGAAATCTTCGACATCTTTTTCGCTAAATTTTAGTTCCTTTAGCTGCTCGCGATAAAAAATTTCACTTTCGAGTTTGAAATTGTCAGTGGTTGCGTAGTCTCGAAGTTTTTTGCCATTTTTCCAATTGAGAAAATTGGTGGCGATTTCTACGGCTTCATCAAGGTATAAATGCCGATTCGGCCAAACATCTTTTCCATGTATATTCAGAAAAAATCCTTCAAAGTAAGCCTTGCTGATTGCAGGATATGCGAAATGATAGGGTGTCATAAGCGCGAAGATTTTTTTGTCCAAAGTGTTTTCGGGCACGGTGAAATCGGTAAAATTAAATTCCGAGAAGAGAATTTTCAAAAATCCCCAAAGATTTACGCTGCTGTCCGGGTAGAAGGATTTTTCGATACCGACAATTGTTCCTTTTTCTTTTGCATAGCAGATATAACCGCTCAGTGGATGATCGCGCGTGACGTCGTTGAAGCAATTTCTGCGGTATCTTTCGTAGTTTACTTCGGGATAGCGCAGGGAAAAGATGATTTTTAGCGTTTCGGCGCGCGTCAGTATGCGATATTTGCGGGATTCGTGATCGGGTTTCGGGTGTATTTCGATGTTTTGGATGATGTTTGGAGTGGTTTCTTTGCTGTAGCAGATTTCGGATTTTTTTGAAGGTTTTTCACAGATGTATTTTGCTTTATCAAAACTCAGCTTCGGGCGATTTTCAAAAATCTGGAAAGCGATGTTTTTTGTTTTCAGTTCGCGCAGGTAGTAGATTTCCCGATTTTTCAGCACTTCGTAATTGTTTTTGTAATCGAAAGCAAAAAGATCTTCTTTTTGCCTGAAGTGATTGAATTTTGTCAGATTGATGACGTAGATAATTTCTTCTTTTTTGGCGGCTTCTTTTAGAATCAGGGCTTTTTTGACGGCTATTGTAAGCCCCAAAATCGTAATGATTAAAAAGATGAAGAGGAGAAATTTCTGCTTTTTGGAGAGGTGGTTACGCATAATGATATTTTAGCACCTGTTTCCATTTGTTGCTTTTGAGTTCTTTGTTTAGTAAGCAAAGTCCGATGCAATATTTGGAAAAGCCGCTTTGGCGGATCTTGTGTTCGCGTTTTAGGTAAGTAATGATTTTTTTGGGGACGGTTTTGGCTTTGATTTCCAGGATGACGTGTTTTGGCATGATGTTGATTTTCTCGTTTTTTTCGTTGCGAGCTTTGAGATTGAAGTCCAGAGAAAGCCGTTTTGAAAAATCTTTTGCCAATAAAAATATCCGGCTGTAGCCGATTTGCAATGTGTTTTTGAGATTATCTTTTGTGAGATTGTGGCGCGCGAGATTTTTTTTGATGAAATTTTGGTTTAGCACATCTTTGTCCTGATTGGTAATTTTCACGCGGTATTTCTTGGTTTTTTTGCCTTTGATTTTGCGCTTACATTCGATGAAAGAATTGCACATGAGCGTTTGATATTCGCGGATGCGGATTTTTATACGGTTGTATTTGCCTTGGCGATGGAGATGGAAAAATTTGTAGTCGGGAGTGTCGTAATAAAAAGTGAGATATTTGTGGATGTAATTGCTTTTATCCGTGATTGCCAAGAAGTCTTTTTTCAAAAATTTTATGATTTCCGGCAAAGTTTCCATGGGAATCAAAAACTTATATTCTTTGCGGGAGGAGCTTAGAGGGTCGCGTTTTTTGAAGAAATCCTGAAGAGCGAGGGTTTGTAGATTTTTTACCAGTGCCTTAGTGCATTTCATAGGTGATAGTCAATGTGACAGAATCTTTTAAATAATCGATTTTGCCTATGCTGACGTTTAAAGGTTTGATTTTAAGATCTTTTTCCACGCGTTTCATAAGGGATTTTTTGTCATTTAGTTTTTCAAAATTCAGATCGTCGAAAATTACTCTGGTTGTGACGATTTTGCGGCGAAAAATCAGTTGTGAGCTCAATAAAATAATGATGAAAGTAAGGATTCCATCAACAGAAATCATAATGTAATTATTCTGGATGGAGGCGTTTAGCAGGCCCAAAGTGATCGCATAAAAGGCAAAACTGATGTCGGTGAGATTTTCCAAAGTGGTGCGAAGGCGTATGAGCGAAAGGATGCCGAGAAGTCCGACTCCGAGGCCGAGATTGTTTTCAAAAGAGACAAAATAGACGATGAGAAATACCATTAAGCTGTAGAGAATAATGGCGGATGCAAGGTCTTTTTTGTGAGAAAATTTATAAAAGCAGGTTGCGGCAAGGCTTGAAAAAAACAGAGTAATGCCAAATGGCAGCAAAAACGCGATAAATGAATCAATGAGGAAAATATTCATTGGGGCGATTATAGCGGAAGTTTATGGTTTGCACAGCTTTATTATTCCGATTTGACATTTGCTCGGGATTTTTGTAGGTTTTCTCTCTTGTAAGGTAATTTTAAGTTAATGACTTATGAAATCAGTTGAAAGAGCTGCAGATTCACATAGTGAAAAGGGGTTTCAGGATGCACTTCTCGGTTGCGTTGCTTCTTTTTATGGAGCTTTTACCCGGGCATTTCCCGCGAAGCCTTCAAAGGATGGTTTTGGCGTAAAAGAGTTGCCGGGTCTCGATTTTAATGAAGATCGCTATAATCAGCTTTGGGTTTTGGCTATGACCGGACAGTTTTCACAGGAGGAAATGGACGAATTGAATGCTGTGCTTGAGACTGGAGTTTTAAGTGCAAATGAGCTTGTTGAGTTGTATGGTTCAATCAAAATCCAGGCATTGATGGATTTGAAAAAAAGAAAATATTCTGGAACTGAGCCAAAAATGGAGCACATTCTTCGGCGGTATAGAAAAATATTGGATTTTGTGCATAAGGGCAATGCTTCATTTTTGGATACTATGGTTCCGGCTGTTAAAGCTGTTTTTTTGAAAGCAAGAATATTAGCTGTAAATTTTCCTGAACTGTTTGATTCTTTGTTTGCGAGGGTTTATCGGGAAGTGGAGATTTTTGATCAGAGGTCGGAGGTTGCCGGACAGACAGTGGAGGTTTTGGGCTTGGGGGCTGCTTCCGAAGGTATGGGTGTGGATTTTGCAGATGAGAATGCTTAGACCGTTTTTGCACTTTTGGAGTCGAGGAAAAGGAGAGTGTGCAGGAGTATTGCAATTTGCGGGCGGGCTTTTTTTAAGGATTCGCGGTCGTGCAGATAATTTATTGCAAATAGATCGCGGAAACGAAGGAGCTCTTTTCTTAAATTTTTTTCATGGGAATTTATGGTGAGATCTATGAGCTCTATAGCTCTTTCCATACATTCGGTGAGTTCTGCTAAAGTTTGTTTATCGAGGCCGTTTAGAAGGCGGTTTATTTCATTGGCGATCATCAAAATTTGCTGGTGTTTTTTGAATTTCGACCATTTTTCAAGCGTGAGATTTTTGTGGAGTTTGAGCTTGTACATCTATGGTAGAATTAGTTTTTTTACAATTTCTGTGATGCGTTTTTTTGTTTCAGGATTTTCAATTAACATGCCCTTATTTCCGTGTCCCGGTCTGATGTTTATCAGAGATGTGAATTCAATGTCATGCGGATTTGTGAAGTAAATATTTGCTCCCCAGAGATTTTCCTGTTCCGATTCGTTTTCGAGCAATAATTCTTCCAGATCGGAGTGCAGCTCGGCATCCAGGGCAATCCATGCTTTTTCGGTATCTACAACTATTTTGACCATTGTATCGAAAAAATTGGCATGATTTTCTCGAATTTCCTTTATTTGCAGCGGTTGATTTATGATGATCATGTTTTGATTGTAGATGAGGCTGAAGATTAAATGGAAGGGAATTTTTTAGCATGTTCTTAGATGCGAAATTTTTTGCGGCAGTGGCGATTTTTTGATATGCTTTTTCCATGAAGAAAAATCTTCTGAATGTTAGGAAACTGGTGAAAAAATATGGGGAATTTCGAGCGGTAAAGGGTATTTCTTTCGAGGTTTCAGAAGGTGAGGTTTTTGCTTTGGTGGGGCCAAACGGTGCGGGAAAATCAACAACTCTCAAGACTTTGGCGACGATTTTGTCGATGACTTCGGGGAAGGTTTTGCTTGATGGATTTGATCTTGTGAAAGATGAATATGAGGTGCGGGAAAGGATCAGTTATTTGCCGGAGGAGGCCGGTGCGTATAAGAATTTGACGGGGATTGATTATTTGAGGTTTATGGCAGATTTGGCGCTTGATGATCGGAAACTGATCGCGGAGGCCGTGGAATTTGCCGTTGAAATAACAGCTTTGGGAAAACGACTAGAGGATAAGATAAAAACTTACAGCAAGGGCATGACGAGGAAGCTGCTTTTGGCGCGGACGATTATGAGCAGGCCTAAATTGGCGATTTTGGATGAGCCGACCAGCGGACTTGATGTGATTAATGCTTTTGAAATTCGCAAAATCATCAGGGAGCTTGTGAATGAGGGTATTTCGGTGATTTTATCGAGTCACAATATGTTGGAAGTGGAATTTTTGTGTGATCGGATGGCGATTATAAATGAAGGGGAAATTATTGTAAGCGGGACGGCTGCGGCTTTGAAAAAGAAGTACAAAAGCCATAATTTGGAAGAAGTTTTTGTGAAGGCGGTAAAAATTAAAAATTAATATTTCTTATGCGGAAATTTTTTGTTTTGTTGAAAAAGGAGATCAAAGAACTTTTGACACCGGTGATGGTTGTGCCTTTTGCTCTGATGGTTGGAGTTTTTGCGCTGATGGGTCAATTTGTCGATCTGGATGAGATTGTTGGCGAGGAAGCCGGTGAAACTTTTAAAATTGTGTGGATTAATGAAGATGCGGGGAGTTTGTCCAAGCGTCTTTTTTTGGATTTGGAGAAGCAGGGATTTGAGATTCTGGAGATTAAGGGCGAATTACCTGCAGATTTTTTTGAAGTAGTAAAGTTCGCTCGTGAAAATGAGGCTTTGGCTATTGTAAAAGTTCCACCGAAGTTTTCTACGAATTTGCGCTTGATGAAATTCCCAAAGGTCGAAATTTATAATCTGGTAAAAGATTTTTCGATTATTTCTTCGATAAATTCCGGCAAGGTTGATGTTTTGAAAAGTGTTTTAGGCGATGTTTTGAGTGCGCTTTTGATTTCTGAGAGATTGTCGAGTTTGAATCCGGAGTTTTTGAAAAATCCGATTAATGCCGAGGATCATGTAATTATCGGGAATAAGCATGCGAAGATCAGTTTCAACGAAGTGATGATTTTTGTGCAATCGCAAAATACCGTGGTGCCGATTTTGCTGATTTTGGTAATTATTATTGCGGCGCAGATGGTTGCGGTTGCGGTGGCCAGTGAGAAGGAAAATAAAACTTTTGAAATTTTGCTGAGTTCGCCGGTTAATCGAAAGTCGATTGTTTTTGCGAAAATTTTGGCGGCAGCTTTGGTCGCGTTTTTGTTTTCCGGATTTTATATGGTCGGATTTAATTTTTATATGAGCGGTTTTGGAATGGATTTTTCTGCCGGCGCAGGCCAAGGTGCATTGGTCGATTTGGGCGTTGTGATCCAGCCTTTTGGTTATCTGCTTATTGCCGGAAGTCTTTTTTTGGCTACTCTTTGCGCTTTGGCGATTGCTATTATTCTAGGGATTCTGGCTGAAGACGTGAAAGGTGTGCAGATGGTGACTACGCCTTTGATAATTTTGATCATAATTCCTTACATGATTACTTTGTTTGTTGATGTGAATTCCTTGAGTCTTTGGGCAAAATATTTGATTTATGCGATTCCGTTTTCGCATCCGTTTTTGGCTTTGACCGATGCAATGACCGGAAAAGAAAATCTGATAATTTATGGGCTTTTTTATCAGGGTGCGGTTTTTTTGCTTTTGATAGTTTTCGCTTCAAAAATATTTACTTCGGATAAAGTTTTAACAATAAAATTGAAATGGGGGAAAAAATAAAAATTTTAGTAGGATTTTTGGTTCTTGTTTTGCTTGTCGGCGGGGGATTGTTTTGGAAATTCGGAGGAATTTTTGGTGAAAATTGTGAGAGTGCTCAATTTGTTGGGGAATATGAAGGTTATCTTGAGGCTGCGGGGCAGAAATTGATTTTTGAAGTGGAGATTGTAAAGGGTGATGAGGGGAAGCCTTTTGTGGCTTATTCGGCTACTCCGGAGCAGGGAGCTTATGATTTTGTTTCCAATGATGAGATTTTGTCCGGATGTCATTTGAGCTATGAACTTGCCGTGACCGGACTTTTTGTAGATGGGAATATTGCTGTTTCCGCCGGTTCTATGACTTATGAAGGAACTATTTTACAAAACGGTATTTCGGGGACTTTTTATTTGAAGAAAATTGTTGAAACGGGCGGATTTTATGAGGAAGAGGTGAGTATTGAAAGCGGCGATGCCGTGCTTGCAGGGACGCTTAGTTTTCCTTTTGTTTCAAAGGAAGAAGAAGATAGAAAAATTCAAAAGAAATCACAGTTTTCAGCAGTAATCCTTTTGACAGGAAGCGGGCCGCAAAACCGCGATGAGAATATTTTCGGTTTTAAGGTTTTTAAAGTTTTGGCGGATTATTTGAATTCCATCGGTTTCGCAGTTTTGCGGCTCGATGATCGTGGAGTTGGTAAATCGACAAGAGGAACAGTCGATATTACAACTATGACGTTTGCTGATGACGCTTTTGCGGCGCTTAAATATTTACAAGGGCGCGCTGATATTGACACGGCCAATATTGGATTTTTGGGGCATAGCGAGGGGGCTTTGGCTTCTTTGCTCGCTAAGACCAGTACTCTGAATTTGGATGTGAATTTGAGACCGACAGGAACGCCGGTGATGAAAATTGCTTTCATAATTTTAATGGCCGGGCCTGCCGTAAGCGGTGAACAATTAAATTTATGGCAGATGGAATATTTGGCCAGAGCTTCCGGCCTTGATGGTGAAAATTTGAATAAAGCTTTGGATTCTCAGCGGGCGATTTTGGCTGCGGTGAAAGGTGAAATTACATGGGATGAAGCCAAAGAAAAATCCAAGCCATTGTTTTTGATGCAGCTTGGTGAGGCTGCGATTACCATGAGTGAGCAGGAAATTACCGAATATGTTGATGTTGCATTTGAAGATACGGTTGCCCAGGCTAAGTTACCCTGGTTTAAGTTCTTTATTTTGAACGATCCTGTAAAAGATATTGAGCTTCTTGATGTTCCGGTTTTGGTTTTGTTTGGCGGCAAAGATACGCAGGTGCCAGCCGCGATGAATGAAACTTTTTTTGAACAGGCGGCTTTGCGCGGAGGATTTAAGGATTACGAAATTGTTACTTTTCCCGATGCAAATCATCTTTTTCAAAAGGCGGAAAGCGGAATGGTCGATGAATATGCGATTTTGGATAAGCAATTTGTGGACGGATTTCTCGATAAAATCGGTGAGTTTTTAGCACCTTTTGCGCGCGAGAAGGAGGGGAGGGCGGAGATCAGTTATAGGGTTTCTGAGAAGTAGCGGGGATGGAAGGAAAGGGAGGGGGAGCAGGAAAATTCGATAAAATCGAATTTCTAGCTTGCGCTACTTGACAGATGTTGTTATAATTGTGCGTAGTAATATTTAACTATAAAAATATGGTAGCATATTGCGTAAAGTGCAGAGCCAAGCAGGAAATGGCTCAGGCACAGGAAGTGAAAATGAAGAACGGACGCCCTGCAATGAAGGGCAAATGTCCAAAGTGCAATACAGGCATGTATAAAATTATGTCGCCTGGCAAGTAATTTTTGAACCTTGATAAGGAAGCCTCTAAATAAGGGGCTTCTTTTTGAACTTTGGAACCTCTGAAAAACGCGTAATGCTTCGTCGATTTCGTCGCTTCCTCCTCGCCGTATAGCTTCATACGTCTCTGTCGTAAGCTTCTCATCTCCTTGCATTACATCGTTTTTCAGAGGTTCCCTTGGTTTTCGAGTGTTGATTATTGCTGTATGCAGCCTTTTTGTGCGTACAATGGGATGTTGTCGTCACAGGGGAGGCCTTCAAATGGAGAGCTTTGCGGAGCGTCTTCGAGACACTGCTTGAAGGTTGGGCTGTAGCTGAAGCCGTCGGGACAAGTTGGGGCTTTTTCTGGCTCTGGCTCAGATTCAGGTTCTGGCTCTGGCTCTGGCTCGACGTATGGTTCCGGTTCGGATGTTGGTTTTGGCGTGGTCTCAGGCGTTGGTTCAGGTTTTATCGTAGGAATGACTGGTTTTGGCTTTGGCTTTGGTTTTGGAGCAGCTTCGATGGTCAAATCCGCAGTGGCTTTTAGGCCTTCAATGTCTGTGACCACGATTTTGTAGGCGCCGGGGGTCAATGCTGACGGGATAGTGGCGGTTTTTGTTAATGCTCCATCCGAATCGCTATAATCGGCATAGCCGGAAAGTTTTGTGCCGCCTTCGTCCGGAGATGATGCAGGGCGAATGTAAATAGTCATTGTGCCGAGCGGGCTAAAACCGGTTGCGGTGATTTCGAAGGAGTTTCCCGCTTTGGCAGTTGTTGGGTTTACGCTTACGGTAGGTGGCGATTTTTTCTTTTTTTCAGGGCCGGTTTTGTTGTTATTATCGTTTTTTTCATCTTCGGGAGCGGTATTGCCTTCGATTATAAATGAAGATTGTGCCTTATAGAAAACATCACCTTGTCCGTCAATATAAGTGCTTTCTTCCGCTATAAGCTTGTGTACTCCCGGAGTAATCCATGTTGGCATGTAGAGCCCGGAATAGTAAATTAAACCGTTTTCATCTGTTTTGATGTTTTCTTTGGTGAGATAAATCTGGCGCCAGGATTCGCCATCGATGCTTAAACTGACTTTATTGTAGAAACCTTTGAGGATCAATTTTATGTCTTCGCCCGGAATCAGCTTGTCACCCTTGAGCGGAAGAATTTTCACCTGATAAGGTGACGGCATCGATATTTTTGCTGAAGCCGAGTTGCCCTGTGTATCGGTGATAGTGATGGTTATTTCCTCAACCGCGGTGTAATCTCTTGCCCAAATTTCGTTTGTTCGCATTCCAAATTGCGGTATCGAGCCGTCCCATGCTGTTTCATCTACATAAGAAATTATTGGTGACGGTGTTTTTGAAGTATTGGGCAAGCTCACCGAAAATGGCCTGCCTTCATTTTCGCCGGAAATTGTGACTGAGAATTTTTGATTGCAGCCAAAACCTGTTGCGGAGCCATCTACATAGCCTGAGCCGCCTTTCAGGTTGAGAATTGGTTTTAGTGTACTTTTGCAGTTTGGAGTAAATATTGCCTGCTTACCTTCGGCAGTTTTGCCTTTGAAATAGCCCATGCTAAAATCTTTTTGTGCACGAAATTCTTCCATTGCCAAATCTGTGTCATAGTCTACACGGAGAGTAATTTCAACCGGGCCGCGGTCGGTGCGCATTGAATTTGCTTCGTAGGGGAGATTTAGATGCAATGTAATTGTGCCGTCACTATTTTCTTGTATAGCTTCTGTTTCGGTATTGAATCCACCTTTGTCGCCGGTAAAAGCCACTCCTTTGATGGTGGCGTTTTTGTCTTTGCCGCTGAAATGAATTTGTCGGGGTATTTTGGATATTGTGATGTCAAATGGGCTTTCTGTTACCACTTCCGCAGGAACTGTGACCTGCATTGTTTCATAGGGTATGACATTGATTTTGAAACTTCCTTTATAGACGAAACCCTGCACAGGGCCCGCATATTTGCCGCTTTCGATTGTTACGGTGTGTTCGCCCAATGGTAAATCTTGCGGTGTTTTGAAACTGAAGTCGAAGGATCTGGTTTTTGCATTTGTTTTGTCATTTGTGATGACGATATCGGTTGCCGCATTGTTGAATGGATAGCCGTGTTTATCAGCGTTTACATCTATCAGTTTGCCATCTATGGATACGATGGCATCGTGGTTTTTATTGCCGACACCGATGATCGTGTTGAAGACCCGGCTGCCTTGTTGGACAGTGATTGGATCTTTTGCAAAACTGACCTTCAGAACTTCCGGGAACATAAAGAAAAGTTCCTGGCCGAGCTTGTATCTGGCAACTTCCCCTTTGTCGTTTTGATTGATGACAAAGGCTGTTAATTTGTGACGGATGCCGTCGCGGTATTCATCGGGATTGATTTTTACCTTGAAGCCGACATTGTTTCTTGCAGTGATGTTGAAAGCTTGAGCAATGGTTTCTTTGAGATCGGGGCGTGGAATGCTTGTAGCCACATCGCCCAAGTGTCTGGTGTCGTCCAAATAAATTTTTACCAGTGCAGCTGTATTTTCTTTGTCGGGATCGATAGCCCAGCCTGTTATGTTGCCATCTGTGTCGATATTTTCCAGTATTCCCGAGGCCTTTTCATATAATCTGAACCTCTTGGTCGTGGGAAGTTCAACTTCAATTTTTGCGTCGTCAATGTCTATTCCGTATGCATCTATTGCGTTGGAATTGCCATTGCGAACCGAGCTTGGTATGCGGAAGCGGAAGCCGTGGTTGCCTGGTTGGTTTACGTCGGGTCGTGGCTGGTCGGTAGGGATTTCAAAAACCAAATTGCCTGTCTGTGCCCAGATTCTGATCCTAACAGTTATGGATTTTCCCGGATCGTTTGGATCAAGCGCCCAGCCTGTGGCAATGCCATTTTCGTCGACATTGTCAAAATATCCTATCGGTTTTTCATTGACGAAAGGTTTGGAAAGGATCATTTCCGGAGGTTCGCCGACAATTTCCTGAACCGGTCTTCCTTCGGCTCTCGCCTTGTCTTCTTCGGCAAGGATGTCGATGATTTCTATGGCAAGATCGTCCAGTGGACCGACAAAAATATCCCAGAGGGCAAAGAGAACATTTTTGATTACCGGGATGTCGATAGATCTTACTAAGCTATTGATTTGTTGTTTTACGTTCCAGAAAGCTCCTTTAACCGGAGCGGGAAGAATTTGTCTTATCAGAGGTTCGATGTACGGACGCGCCATTTTTAGTACCATTTTGGCTATTGATGCTGCCGGCTTAAGCGGATTTAGAAATCCCGCCGCATCTGAGACAAAGGGCGTGAGATTTTTTATGAGGTTTTGTCCCAGGTCTTCTTTGGTGTAGATTTTGTAAGGGGTTCCCGGGATGTCTATTTCATCAGGTAGCTTGAAGGTATCAACCAGCTTTTTGATGCCTTCAAAGCCTAGATCCGGATCGATTTCAATGTTTGTGCCGGGGATGGTGAATTTCGGCAGTTCAAATTTAGGCCATTCCAGCTTTGGCCACTCAAATTTGGGAAGTTCAATTTTCGGCCATTCAAATTTTGGCCATTCAAAGTTCCATTCCGCATGTGCCGTCTGCTGATTAAATCCCAGCGTATTTACTGCGAGAAAGGCTATAGCTAATATGGCGGCCAGGAATTTTCTTTTCATTGTTTTTTGAAAAACAAAAGATAAATCACATAGAGATCAACTATGGGGATTAGCAGGACAAAAATCAGGTAAGGTGAGCGATTCAAGTCGCGTAGGCGTTTAATGATTTGAAAAACGCTCAGAATTGTAGTGAAGATGACGGTTGACCAAAGCAGCCATTCATAAATTGCGGGTGAAATGAATGGGGCAAATGTGTAGGCGACGTAGTTGATGAAGGCTAAGATGAGGTAGGTTTTGATGAATTGGCCGCGGGGGAGTGTTCCTTCGTATGAGAGGTAGGAAACCGGCTGTTTGAGCGGTTTTAAATCTCCGATTTTTTTGAGGATTTTAGCCATTTGCTTACTGTACAATTATGGGTTCATTGATTTTGAGCGAGTCGATAAATTTTTGATAATTTTCTTCGGGGAAAGAATTTTCGTTGAAATTGACGATTTGTAGGATGAGATAATTGTCTTTCATTAGCATTTGTCCGCGGATTGAATCTACGGCGTCGGGATTTACTATATGGAAATCTGTTATACTGTTTCCGTTGTCGGCGTATTTCAGTCCGATGAGGATTTTGTCTCCGGTTTTTAGAAGATCGATTGTTTTTTGGAAGATTTCTTTTTTGGAGAATTTTTTGGTTTCCTCTTCGTAGTCGGTAATGCCGATGAGATATGTATTGTCTTCATATAGACTTTGGATGGTTGCGGTATTTCCATTAATTGTGTGTTTTGGGACTCCGGGCATTTCGAGAAAAAAAGCAGGGGAGCTTTGGGAAGTTATTTGGTACCATTTTTCTGCGTTTTTTGAAGTTTCGCCCGTGTGACGTGAAGCTGTTATTAAATAGCCCAGAAAAAGGGATGCGATGATAAGAACAATTAATATCTTACGTTCTTTTTTGATGGCCATTTAGATTTGCAAAATGAGGAGTTGGCTCATTATAAAATGGGAATTGTAGAAAAGACAAGTTTTCTCAGTCGATGCAGCCGGGTTGTGAGTAGTGTGGAATGTTCGGATCGCAAGGCTTTCCCGCATAAGGTGAACTTTCTTCGGGCTGTTGTTCCGATTCGGGCGCAACGTAGGGCTTTGGGTCTGGTTGTGGCTGAGGAGCGATATAAGGTTTCGGTTCTGGGGTTGGTTCTGGTTCCGGGGTTGGAGCCGGCGCTGGCTCTGGTGCTGGTGTCGGTTGTGGTGTTGGGGCTGGCTTTGGCTTGGGTTTTGGTTTAGGTTTTGGAGCCGGTTCTTCTACTTTTTTCTCTGTGAGACTTTCTTCTTTTGCAATTTCTGCGCCATCGACATAAACGGTTAATTCCGTGTGGCCTTTAGCATTTGTCAAATCAATTTCGCCAAGTATAGATCCTGCTCCGGCTGTGATTTGGTATTTTTTACCAGTTTCAACGGTACGATATTCTGCTACGATTGTTTGTTTTCCATCGTTTTGTGCCAGAGCATCATAAACTTCAGTTGGCGTTGAGCCGTTTAGGGTGATGCTGCTTAGCCATTTTGCGCGATCATCATTTTCCGGAAAAATCAGAGTTAATTTTACACTGACAACGTCGCCTTTGATTTCACCTTTGTCGTCATAATTCATATAGGTGACTGTAGTTGGGCTGCCATTGTATGTGTAGTTGAAAACGATTTGTTTGCGGCCTTCCTTGAAAGTTCCAGGGCCGCGAATTTTTGATTCGGAGAGCGTGATTGTCTCGCCGCTGATTTTGTAAGTGCCTTTTTCGCTTGACATACTGTAAGTGCCGTTGGTGTTTAGGACAATTGGTGGGCTTGTACATTTGCTGCCAATGCCGTTTACATTGAAGCTCCAGCAACGATACGTGCCTTGGACTTTTGAGGAATCCGATTTTGCAGAATCGGTTTTTGTTGAATCTTCATTGTCGGTATCCGTTTTTGTTTCGGATTCGGTATTTTCCGCATTTTCCGCCGATTCGTTGAAAACGTCGAAGCTATAGGATTTATCGTTTTCATCCGGTGATTTATTGCCGGAATTGCCGATGGCGATGCCTGTTGCAAGACTTGCGATAATTGCGCCGGTTACGAGAGTAACCTTTAGCGGAGTGGTCATAATTTGTTTTTATTTGCTTAAATTATAGCATGAATCAGGCTTTTGGCAAAGTGCGAAGTGTGCAGTACAATTTTGGTATCCTTGTATTTTTATTTAAAAATTCCTATGAAAAATTTTTCAAAATGGATTATTTCTGTGCCGATTATGACTGTTTTAGCAATGTCATTTTATGTTGGGTATGCCGCGGATTTTGATCCGCTTGGTGGCCTTTCGGGTGGGTCCGGTGGCAGCCCAAATCCCGACCCGCAGGTTTATGATCTGAATGCTTTGACAGATGGGGCGGGAGAAAAGGAGGAAGTGAAGCCGGAAGAGGAAAAACCCGAGGTGAAGCCAGGTGCGACGGAAGGAGCTGATAAAAATAAAAGTGTCCCTGGGGATAAAGATGGTGAAAAGGAAAATGGGAGCAAGGAACAGGGAGACAATTCGTCTTCAGATGAATTGTCTCTTTCTCTAGCCGAATGTCTGATTATGGAGCGACTTGAAATTAAAGATCCGAAGTGTGAGAAAATGAAGCAGGCTTTTCAGTGTCCGGATTATACAACTTGTATAAGTTATTGCGGTAAAACGCTGGATGTTTGTTTTGGAAAGGTGGCGAAAGGAGATCCAAATATTATTAACGGGAATGCCTGCAGGGACCATTACAATAATGCATGTTTGCCCCAGTGTGCCGACCTTTATAAAGAGTGTGGAACGAAATATCCGCCGGAAAAATTAAAATCGCCGCAGTCTGCTTTTGAGCTTTTGGATGCGAGAGGAGATGTGCGTATTACATATGAAAATGATCCAAGAGCTTCGGATATGCGTAGTGTAACCGAGGATGTCGAGGGTCTTGTAGGTGCGACGATTTTTACCGGAGACAAAGGAATGGTAGCTTTGCGTTTCAGCGATGGTTCCAATGCTTATGTCGGTTCCAATGCTTATTTTAGAATTGATGATTTTTACACCAGCGATAAATTTGAGAAGGGGAATTTGTTTTTGAAACAGGGGCAGGTCAGGGTTTTGATTAACCAATTTGACAGCCAAAGAACGAAGTATGCGTATGTTGTGATGACTCCTCTATGGAAGGCCGAAGTCAAGGGTACTGAGTTTATCGTGACTGTTGATGAAAGCGGCAAGGTCGAGATAGAAACTGTTTCGGGCGAAGTTGAGATTTTGGATTTTGATGATAATTTGCTTGCAAGTGTTGCCGCGGGTGAAAAATATGAATCTTCACCTGAAGATGCTTTGGAAGTTTCGGATGACGGTGAAGCTTTTGATGAGCAGATTTACAGCTATGAAGATTTTGTGAATGATCGGAAAGTGGAGAAATGGCTGTATAGCCTGGGTTCTCTTGTGGTTATTATTCTGATTGGCGGTATAGGATATTACTTCAGGCACAGAGGAAGGTAAGTTTCTTAAATCTTGAGCCATGAACATCCTAAGGTATGAACGGCACTGCGTTCGGTGTTTGCGTGGTCAGTTTTGACATTTGAGGTGTTTGCTCCTGGCCTTGGCGGACTTTGAATTCGTTGGTTTTGGCTACAAGGCAGGATTGCATGTCTGTATATCCCGTAAAACTTGGGACGCAAGTGCGGATGGCTTCTTTGTATGTAGATGTCCAGTTTGCCATGAGATAGGTTTTGTCGCCGCCGCCTGTGGATGTGCCGATCCAGCCGACAACATTTTTATTGCGGGCGTGATTTTTGAAAATTGGAATCGCTTTGCCGCTGTAGCAGGTGTCCTGAATGATGGTGAAAGCTTCGCTTGCTATGCCGTCATTGTTGAAAGCGTGATCGCGGAATCTCTGTGCGATAAATGTAATTCCGAGCGAGTGTTGTTGTGGGAAAACCAGATTGCCCGTTCCCTGTTTACCGTGACTGACGGTGTAGAAGACAAATCCATTCAGGCTGCCATTTGGTTCTTTTGAAGCCGCCGCCACCGCATCCAATTGTGCTTCGAGCTGATGCAAAGCATCGGCGCCGGTTTCGGCTGTCATTGTTGTCGTTTGATAATCCATGCCGCACAAAAAGTCCTTCATGTGGCTGGCGTCGAGCTTGATGCCATAATCATGTCCTGCATAAAGTATCAGGGCTTTTCTTCTTCTAGCGGGATCGGCTGTGCAATCATTGAATTGCACAGTTGCCGGGTCTCCCGGGGGATCATAAGTTGGTGCGAGACTTCCGCGATAGCCGACATCATCCGGTGAAGCGGCGCGTTTGACATCGGTGTCCCAAAGCGGCTCATCATTTAAAGTCGGCCAGCCTGTTGAGTCATATTCATTGATGGCGCAGCTTTCAGTGTTTACTGTGATGAGCTGAGTATCGTGTTCGAAAAATGTTTCCGGCGCATAATCAAGCCAGAAAAACCAGTATGAGCTGTCTTCATTTAGAGTTACTTCTTCTATCATGTCCGTATCTTCGGGACTTTCAATCGGATAGGAAAATTTGTCCCCGGGCTGGAGAGTTTCTTTGTATTTGTACATCACGATTTTGTCTCGTTCTCCGCTTTTGTCGATGATGTCGCCGATTACTTTGCTGGTGGCGTTTTTTTGCTTGATACAGGCCGTGTCTGAAATTGTTGAAGTGCTCAAAATTTGTTGATCGTATGAAGAGTCATATGCGGGGATGTCCAGCTCGCGCACGGCATAATCGCGGAAAATGTATTCGCTCATCTGTCCGCGGCTGATAGGGGAGTTTGGATTTAGTCTTGGCAATGCGTCGTCGAGGATGTTTTTCGCTTCGGCGTAGATGGTATATTTTCCGTACCATTGGCTCAAATCCACGTCGGAAAATTTTGTGGTTGTTGTTGATGGATCGATATTGCCCATGTCCCAGGAAACCAATTCGCCCAGAATTTTTAATGCTTCGACTTTGCTAAGCTCCTGTTCAGGGCGGAAAAGTCCGTCCTGATAGCCTTTGATGAAATCGTATCCTTTGCCGGTGGCGATGTAGTCTGTGTACCATTCTCCCAATGGTACGTCGGGAAACGGAGGTTTGTCGGCTTTTTTTATTTCAACGCGATTGCCGAGGAGAATTATTTTCATGAATTCGGCTCTGGTGAGGCTTTTGTCGGGCTTGAAAGTGCCATCTTCATAGCCTTTGACCACTTCTTGTTCTTTCAGGAAATTTATGGATTTGAAGTATTTATGATTTGCTGTGACATCGGTGAAAGCGGAAGCGCTTGCGGTTGCTAGAGTGTTGAGCTGGATGGTTTGCGTGTCGATTTGTCCGTATCTCGAAGCCAGGCCAATGACAATTGTGAGAGTTAATGTCCAAAGGCCGAGAACTTTCAAATGAAAACCGTGTGATTTGTGCATAGAAATGAGTGAAGAATTTAGAGGTTGTAAATGGCATGAGTGCCAATACTGATAAAGAGTATAACCACGTTTTTCAGTGGTTTAAATATTATTCTGGTTTTCATATCGATAGAGATGCTCCAAAGGCCGTCAAGTTTGCCTTTTAGCTTGTGCAATCTAAGTGATGGATGGAAAGGATTTTTTCGAAAGAAAGCTTCTGTTTTGCAGGCTTTTTGCTGAATTTGTTTTGGCAATTTTTGGAACTCTTTTTTAAAATCTTCGTTGTAGTGAATTTCTTTTATCTGCATTTTCGGGGGTTTTCAGGGTTTCATGAGGTCGGAAAGACTGATTAATTTTTGAGTTTTGCCCGCTTTGTAATCCTTTTCGGCCTTTTGCGCTTTTGCAATGAGTTCATCTTCGGAAATCAAACTTTTTTCAAGTTCGACGATTTGGATGATGTAGGCGCTGATTGTTTTTTTGCTTTGCTTTGCCCGTTTTTCTATTTCTTTTTTCTTTTCCGCGGGTCAAGAAACGCTAAGAATTGTCCTCATGGATTTGCTATAACGACTGTATTACAATTGTAATACAGTGTTTGCGAAAAATCAACGGTATTTTCCTTTCGGCTTCGATTTGCTAGAATTTTTGCATGGATGTCAAAATTGAGCGGTCATGGAAGGAGCATCTGGGAGAAGAATTTGGCAAAGAATATTTTGCACAATTGGCGAAGTTTGTGAAAGATGAGTATACGCGTGTGAAGGTTTATCCACCGCCTAAGGCGATTTTTCGGGCCTTTGATTTTTGTCCGTTTGATAAGGTGAAGGTGGTTATTTTGGGGCAGGATCCGTATCATGGGCCGCTTCAGGCTAATGGGCTTTGTTTTGCGGTAAATGATGGCGTTGTTTTGCCGCCTTCTTTGGTGAATATTTATAAAGAAATTGAGAATGATTTGGGCGTGAAAATGCCGGTGGGGCGCGGTGATTTGCAAAGCTGGGCGCGGCAGGGGGTTTTGTTGCTTAATGCGACTTTGACGGTGAGGGCGAGCTGTGCGGGTTCTCATCAAAAAAAAGGGTGGGAATTTTTTACCGATGCGGCGATCAAGGCTTTGTCAGAGCAGCGTGAAGGCATTGTTTTTATGCTTTGGGGAAGGTACGCACAGGATAAGGGTGCGGTGATTGATCCTTTGAAGCATCTGATTTTGAAAGCGCCACATCCGTCGCCATTGTCGGCGCATGCTGGATTTTTTGGCTGCAAGCAATTCAGCAAGGCAAATGAGTACTTGATTGAACATGGGAGGGAGCCGATAAAGTGGGAGGAGGCTTAGCAGATTTGGCGGCTTGCAAAATATTTCAAGACCCGGTATTATTCAATCGTTTAATTGAATACTCAACGTGAAATTCCGCGCAAGAATCCAAAAACAGCTTTGCAATGCCTCTGTTTGTTCTGAATCAAAAATCGAGGAATATCAAAAATACCTGCGATCCAGGAACGATGTCACTCAAATGGCTTTATTTTCCAAACTTACAGCCGATTCGAATCGAAATAACATCATTTATCTACTGTATAAATTCCATGCGTTTTGCGTTTGCGATCTTGCCAACATTCTGGATATATCCGTTGCCTCCGCTTCACAACATCTGCGAAAATTGCACGACAAAGGATTAGTAACAACTCGCAAAGAAAAACAAACTATTTACTATGTCTTAAGTGACAAAAACTTTATTTCCTACCTAAAATGTTTATATGGGAAAATTTGATCTCATCATTATCGGAGGCGGAGCCGGTGCTTTTGCCGCCGCCATTAAGGCCAACGATCTAAACGCCAAAACTCTCATGGTAAACGATGGTCTGCCGCTTGGCGGAACCTGCGTAAATGTAGGGTGTGTGCCTTCAAAAACACTGCTTTTCGCTTCCGAACTTATGCACCATGGCAAAAATCATGGTATCCCAGGTATAAAAATGACCGTTAATGAATTTGATTTTGCTAAAGTTGTGGAAGACGAATTGCGCTTAGTAGAAACTCTGCGCACTGAAAAGTATCAGAAGGTACTGGCCAATCTTCCCAACATTGAATTTGTTAACGGTAGAGCCTCTTTCATTTCAGAAAATGCTATTCTTGTGAATAAAGAAACCTATGAAGGAGCCAAGTTTATTATTGCCACAGGATCAACCGCGCGCCTTCCCGATGCTGAGGGAGCTAAAGCATCAGGGCTCATCACTCACATTGAAGCATTGAAATTAAAGAAACAGCCAAAAGAGATGGTTGTACTTGGAGGAGGTATAGTTGCATTGGAGTTCTCCCAAATGTATGCCCGTTTTGGCACAAAAGTAACAATTTTACATCATTCGGAACGATTTTTCAGGGCGGGTGAAGCGGAATTGGTAAGCAAATTGGCTGAAATTCTCACTAAAGAAGGGATTGAGATCAAAATGAATGTAGGGGTAAAAAAAATCCGTATTGAAAAAGGAAGAAAAATACTCACATATACACGAAACGACAAAGAGCATGAAATAGCCACGGATGAGATATTATCAGCCATCGGTAAAACGCCCAATACAACAAGCCTCTCCCTTGACAAGATAGGCGTAGAAACAGATGAGCACCGGGCGATTAAAGTACAACCAAATTTTCAAACAACCAAAAAACATATCTACGCGGTTGGCGATGTTACCAATCAACCGTTGCGACTTGAAACAACGGCGGGCGCGGAAGGCAGTCTTGCCGCCGAAAACGCGTTAAAAGGCACTGAACACAACATTGATTACGATACCGTGCCTTACACCATATTCACTGATCCTCAAATGGCAGGAGTGGGATTAACGGAAGACAGGCAAATGGAAATATTGAAAGCTTGCGCTTGCAGAACGGTTACTTTTGGTAAAGTACCCAAAGCAATCATAATGAAGCAAACCGAAGGAATGATAAAAATGGCGCTTCATCCCGAAACGAGAGTAATTATGGGAGTTCATATTTTAGCGCCGCAGGCGGGAGAACTTATTGCGCAGGCGATGATGCTCATAAAGAACAAAAACACGATTGACGATGTGGTGAATTCTTTGCCGATGTTTCCAACACTTTCGGAGGCGATAAAAATCGCCGCACTCTCATTCACAAAAGATATTAACAAATTAAGTTGTTGCGTATGAAAAATATGAGACATGCATTTAAAAATTTATGGTTCGGTATCCGTGAGCCATTCAAAAAAACAAATTACATTTTTCTTGTTTCGTTTTTTATTTTCTTCGTTCTTTTTGTTCTTATTCCCGTGTGGACTGTGACCGGTAATACTTTAGCAACCCAACTTGATATTTTTACTACCCGTGATTATGTAGTGCTTATTCTTTTATCATCTCTTTCTTCGCTCTTTATAACCATGCAGGTTTATCTTATGCGGCAAAAAACCTGCCTGCCGGCAGGCAGGGAAAAAATGGGTGGTGTCAGCACGGCAACCGCCGGTGGGCTCGGTGCTTTGTTCGCAGGTATCGCAGGTACGGCCGGTACGGCATTTTGTGCCTCTTGTCTTGCCCCGTTTTTCGCTCTTTTTGGAATAGGATTTGGCGGTGTGATTTTTGTGCTTGAATATCGTTTTTATTTTGTTGCCGGTATAATGCTGCTGATGTTCATCGCCATATAC
>JACQRJ010000056.1 GCA_016206505.1 Candidatus Peregrinibacteria bacterium
AATTATCAACTTTTCACTAAATCGCGAAAGTCAGGTAATAATTGTCGATATGCTTAAAATAACTTTCGCTGTCAGAACTGGCAGTCGGAATAAATAGCAATTTAGGATGTTTCTTTTTGGATAATTTTATGATTTCTTTATCAATTGCAAGCGTACCTTCGCGTCTTATGTCGCCACCGCCAATTGCAACTATCTTTTTCATGTCAGAGATTGTTGATAGCAATCTTCGCAATAAATAATTTCAGGCCGGTCGGGAGCAAAAGTTGTCTTGATTTCTGCGTGGCATTTTTCGCAATTGCGATCGTAGAGAACGCGAGGATTTTTCATGCGAAGGCGTCTTAGATGCCTGCAAATAAAGCATTCTTTGGGGATTGGTAAATTTTGTCGGTGATAAAATTTGAGTTCACGATCATTGATTTTATAATTTTTGCCGCAAATTTCGCAGGCCAGAATTTCATCGACAATTGTGTCAGGTACATCTTTGATATGATCCGGAATCGTATAAGTTTGTTTCAAATATTCGCGCTTATCCGGCTCGTGATATTTGAATCCGGATTTTAATATTTCCTCTTTCTCAAGCGGAAAATAAATCATGGCCAATGAGAGATTGTAAGCGTGCGGAGAAGTCCAGCCGGGAAAAAATTCGCCCCATTCTTGAGTTTTTTTGCCTACACCGGCACTCGCTGGTGCTCGCATATGTTCAATTATCCGCTGTTTGAGTTCGTTGTACTGCTCTTCGGTGTATTGTTTGTTGAAAATGCAAAATTTCTTTTTCTTCAAACCCACACAGCCGAAACATTTTTCGCAATGTGAGCAAAATTCACAATAATCAAGATCGTGGCAACTGTTTACGCAATTATTGGAAAATCTTATATTGTAGCCGCTAAAGGCGATCACATTGGATTCATATACAAGTTGCGACTCTCCGACCTCGGTGCAATCCATTAGGTCTTTACCGCTGATAAATGTCCTGTCGCAATATTTGCCGTCCCAGACTTTGAGCGAATCAAAGCACATAATGGCATTTTTACACTGCACGAGGTAATTGCCGGTGCAATTTTCGTTCTGGAATCCGCGCATGTATTTTTGCGGAAATTTCAGGCGAAATTTGTTGAACTCCCCTATTTTGTGCTGAAGATATTTGTAACTGCCAAATTCTTTCATAATTTCTTCATAGCGTTCTTTGCTCACCGGTTCGTTGAAAACGTGATATTCCTTGTTTTTAATATTGCTGCAAAAGATGCTGTGTTTTACACCGATGCAGTTTTTCAAAAGGACGGAATCGGAGCAGTTTTCGCAGTCGTAAAGATAAGAACAATTGTAGCAATTTTTGCTGTCCAGACATTCGTATGAAAGCTCCATTTGCTGGACGCGATCCTGATCGAGGCAGCTTCTTGTGGAATTGGTGCCGAAACAATACAGGCAATCCTGATTCTCGTCGGAATCAAAAATCAGATAACAATTCTTATTTTTGCCGGCAAAATTGGTGTAATCGGAATTTTGATTGCGTATAAAGTCCGTAAAAAGCGCCGGACGCGGAGCTTCTTTTGAGAGTTCGTCGAATTGCTCAAAAAATGGCCTGTTGAAATCAAAATCACGGCCAAATTTGGTGCCATCGTACTTGTCACCGTACCAATATTCTTGGCTGTAAACTTTATATTCCGAGTCGGGTGGGAAATTTGTGATTATTTCTTCACCGGTCGCATCGCATTTGCGCTTGAAAAGGTTGTACTGATTGGTTTGCAGAGTGCGTCTTTGTGATCGGCAAGTGGGGCAAAGAGTAGGACGGGGCACGTCCATTTTATCGTAATATTTCTGGTCGAGATCGGTAATGTCGAAGCTTTTGGCACATTTTTTGCAGGTGCGCGTTTCTATAGTTTGTTCGTTGATATCCGATGTAGACATGGGCAGATTGTAGCATAGATCGGGGACTCTTAAAAAAGTCCTAATTTGCACGAAATTGTACGGCTTCCATTAAATGGTGCTTTTGAATTTCTTCGGATTTTTCGAGATCGGCGATAGTGCGGGCCAGTTTGATAATTTTGAGATAAGCGCGGTTGGATAAATGTTTTTGTACGGCAAGATCGTCCAAGGTTTTTTTGTTTTGCTCATTGAGTAGGCAAAATTTCCTGATGTGAGCAAGCTGCATATCGGCGTTTTTTTGAATGTCGGGATGATGAAAGAAGCGGGTCAATTGCGCTTTTTGCGCGTGGTCGATGCTTTTTGCCCGTATATGGCCGGGAATCTCATTTCCTTTGTTAAAAATTTGCCCCATCGGGCTGCGGTTTATTTTCAAAATAATGTCGAAGCGGTCTTTGAGCGGTCCGGAAATGCGTTTTTCATAATTTCTGATGTTACTTTCACTACAGATGCAGCGGATTTTCTCATCACCGAAAAATCCGCAGGAGCAGGGATTCATAGTTGCCAAAAGGATAAAATTTGCCGGAAAAACAGTGGCATGATTTTGCCTTGTGATAATGATTTTTCTGTCTTCAAGCGGCTGTCTTAAAGATTCAAGCATTTTGCTTTGAAATTCGGCGATTTCGTCGAGAAAAAGGACTCCGTTGTTGGCCAGGGAAATTTCACCGGGTTTGGGAGGATTGCCGCCGCCGATAAGGGAAACGAGGCTTCCGGTAGGATGAACTTCACGAAAGGGACGCTCTTTGATTAAAGGATTTTTTTCATCGGTTTTGCCGGCAATAGAAAAAATTTTACTGGTCTGAAGGATTTCATCGATGGTCATTTCCGGAAGCAGACAGTGAAAAGCGCGGCAAAGTAGAGTTTTGCCACAACCGGGCGGTCCCTGAAAAAGTACATTGTGTCCTCCGGCAGCGGCGACCTGCAAAGCTCTTTTGGCTACAGATAAGCCGAGAATGTTGTTGAAAGTGCGATAGTCTCTACAATTTTCCGGCTGGATTTTTGTGGAAGTTTTGGGTTTTAGATGTTTATTTTGAGCGTATTTTATAAATTCCTGAAGATCTTCCAGAGGGTAAATTTCAATGCCTTCGATAAAACCGGCTTCCACAGCGTTTGCTTGCGGTAAAAAAATCCTTTTGAATCCTTCCTCTTTGGCATGTTGGGCGATCAGGAGCGAGCCTTCGATAGGTTTGATTTTTCCGGTCAAAGAAAGTTCGCCGACAAAGATTGCGTCATTAAAATCTTCCGGCGGAATCTGCTGACTGGCCAAAAGCATGGAAATGGCTATGGGCAGGTCAAAATGCGTGCCATGTTTGCGCAATTTTGCCGGTGAAAGATTTATAGTTTTGCGATTTTGCGGAAATAAAAGGCCGCAGTTTTTGATGCTGGATTTAACGCGTTCACGCGATTCGTGAACCGAAGTATCTCCAAGTCCGACAATATTAAACGAAGGCATGCCGCTTGAAATGTCCGCCTGCACTTCAATAGTTTGGCAATCAAGGCCGGTAAAAGCGCAGGAAAAAACTTTGGAAATCATGGCAAAAAAGTTAAGTGATTTTTCACTATGACAGGCAAAGTTAAAATTTTCTTAAAATTTTTCTAAAATCTACTCGAGGCTGATTTTGTAGTTGCCGCTGCCGGTTTCGAGATAAATCGCATTGTTATTTCCGGTGATTATTGCTCTTTTCGGTTTTTCAAGAATTTCAGAAAAGCTTTTGATTTTTTGGTAGGAATTGTTTATGGGATCGTATGTGCCGATATAAAATCCGTCGGTTGAAGCGTCAGAAAGCGGCATATTCGAAGCATCGAATTTCTGATCGGTGATGAATAAAAGCTTGTTATCATAGGTCCAGACCGTGAGGCTTCTTTGCGCTATAAGCTCTGTTCTGCTTATTTTGTTAGCGCTGTTCAAGACAAAAATATTGGGAGAACTGACCAGGCGGAAAGCAAAATAATCGCTTTTTTCAGAGAAATGGCCGCTCAAAATTTCCGTCAGATCGTAGTTTGCATTTGAGATTTGAGTTTTTGTTTGTTCAATCGTGTCGATTTTGTAAGAGCCGTTTTCGCCGATAATTAAGACTGTCTGCTTTCCGCCAAAAATTTGGGGATTTTTGATTTCCTTGGAAAAATAAACTATCGGGCGTTTTGATCGGTCTGCGTTCGAGACAAGTTTGTAAAGATGCTCATTTTCATCATAAACAAGCGAGTAATTGTAATATTGATCGGGTGGCAAAACTTCATTTGTACTTTCAATTTGAGGTATCAGTTCAAATTTGAGCTCTATTTCCCGTGTCTCCCAAAGTCGCACTTTCACTTCTTTGAAAATGGTGTTGTGTTTTTCTTTGGCGATAATGAGGTTTTGGTAGCCTCTCTTGGCAGTGATTTCACAGGGAGAAGATTGGCAGTCCGTTTGTGCGCCGCCCACTATTTCCACAAGAAAAGGAGTCTCCCCGATCAAAGAGATGGTTCCTTTGTTGAGGAAAGCATTAAAAAGCATATAAAAAATCGCAATCACAAAAATCGCACCGAGGATGATTGCGAAAAAAAGCGTTTTCTTTTGATCGTTATCCATTGAGGATGTTTTTAAAGTGTTGCAGTTTTTTTAAATGGCCTTTGCCGTCTAATATTATGGCAATCAGATCTATTCTCCAACTTCTTGCGATCTTTGGACTTGATTGATTGAGAAAATGCAGCGCGGTTTTGATAAGTCTTTGCCTTTTTTGGAAGGTTACGGCTTCCTGTGGACTGCCATAGTTCAAATCTGTCCGCGTTTTGACTTCGACGAAAACAATTTCAAATTGTGCCACACTTTTATCCAAGGCTATCAAATCAATTTCGCCAAAGCGGGAATGATAATTTGTGGTAATGATTTCATAATTCAGAGCGATCAGATATTTTGCGGATAAATCTTCACCTTTTTGACCGATGTCTTTTGGCTTCATGTTCAGGATTTTAAGAAATTGACTAACCATTGTAACAAAAAGATTTAAAATTTTTTTAAAATATGTCATATTTCCTTCCCCTGAATTAAAAAAGTATGAATGAAAAGGTAAATTTTGTACCGCCAAACAGTCTGGAAGCTGAGAAATCGACTTTGGGAGCAATGCTGATCGATAAAGATGCGGTAGTTAAAATTTCTGATTTTTTACGGGCGGAAGATTTTTATCATGATGCTCATAAGACTATTTATCAGGCTATTTTGGATCTTTACGATAAGCGCGTACCGATAGATTTGATTACACTTTCCAATATTCTCGAAGAGCGTAAGGAACTGAAAAATGTCGGTGGGGCTTCTTATCTTGCCCTTTTGGCCAATGAAGTACCTACGGCGACACATATTTTCCAGTACGCAACGATTGTGAAGGAGAAATCAATTTTGAGACGTCTGATAAAGGCCGGTGATACGATAAAAGGCTTGGGATACAAGGAAGACGGCGAGATTGAGGAACTTTTGGATTCCGCGGAAAAGACTTTATTTTCGGTTTCACAGACTTTTTTGAGTGATCGTTTTGTCCATATTAAAGATATTTTGAATCATACTTATGAGAAGATATCCGATTTGCACGATCCCGAAGCCAAAGAGAAATATCGCGGAATTCCTACTGGATTTAAGTCGTTGGACGGTTTGCTCTCAGGTTTACAGCCTTCGGATCTGGTGATTTTGGCTGCCAGGCCTTCGATGGGGAAAACGGCTCTGGCCTTGAACATCGGGCAAAATGTCGCAAAGAAAGGTTACGCTGTCGGTGTTATTTCTCTGGAAATGTCAAAAGAGCAGCTTGTGGAACGCATGTTTTGCAGTCTGCTGGGCGTTGATTCCTGGAAAATGCGCACAGGAAAACTGACCGATGATGATTTCGCCAAGATGGGAGCGGTGATGGACGAACTGAATTCCATGAAAATTTATATTGATGATTCGATTGGAAATTCGATTGCAGAGCTGAAAGCGAAGGCGAGGAGGCTCAAAATGGAAAGCGGTCTGGATTTTTTGATTATCGATTACTTGCAATTGATGACTTCGGGATTAAACAGTTTTCAGGCGAATCGCGTGCAGGAAATTTCGGAAATTTCACGTTCACTCAAGGCGTTGGCCCGTGATCTGCATGTGCCGATTCTGGCTTTATCTCAGCTTTCGCGCGCGGTGGAACTTCGTCCAAGCAAAATTCCGCAATTGTCGGATTTGAGAGAATCAGGATGTTTAACAGGTGACACGCTTGTTGTGCGTGCAGATACAGGTGAACGCGTTCCGATTAAAAGTCTGCTTGGACAAAGGAATATTCCAGTATGGTCACTTAACACTTCATATAAACTGGAACAGTGCATGATGACGAAAGTTTTTTCCAGCGGTTACAAGAAAACATTTGAAATGAGGACGCGAAGCGGCCACAGTATTAAAGCATCTGCTAATCATCCTTTCTTAAGTATAAAGGGTTGGAAACCTTTGGAATATCTTGCAAAAGGCGTGCATATTGCTATTCCGCGGGTTTTGGATTTGCAAAACACAGAATCTTCTATGTCCGATAATGAGTTGATACTGCTTGCTCATCTTATCGGTGATGGATGTGTTTTGCCTATGCAGCCGATTCATTATACAAGTGCCGATATTGCCAATTGTGAAATTGTTGAAAAAACTGCAAATGAACTTTTTGCTATCAAGCCACGCAGGGTTAAACAAAAAAATTGGTGGCATGTGTATCTGCCCTCACCATATCGTTTAGCTCGCGGTAAGCGTAATCCTATCAGCAACTGGTATCAAAATTTGGGACTTTTTCCTGTTCGATCTTATGAGAAAGTTTTGCCGGCTTCTTTATTTCAAGCGTCAAACAGGCAAATTCAACTTTTTCTTCATCATTTGTGGGCTACCGATGGCAATATTTCATGGAAAAAACTGGATGGCAGAAAATTAAATGTAGCTGTTTATTATGCTTCTACTAGCAAGATATTGGCAGAGCAGGTACAGCATCTTTTGTTGCGCTTGGGGATTTTCGGGACTTTACGCATTAGCAATAAAGTAGGATATCGCCCCGTGTATCAAGTTCATGTTCAGGGAGCGACTTATCTGCAGCATTTTCTAAAATCAGTTGGCTGTTATGGCAAAAGAGGAGAAAACATATCGTTAATGCTTGATGCTTTGGCGGATATTTCTCCAAATCCAAACAATGATGTGATTCCCAAAGAGGCATGGGCAAGCTGGATAGAGCCGATAAAGCAGGAAGCCGGTATCAGTTGGCGAGAATTTAGTAAACGTATGGATATGTCTTATTGCGGCGATACCTTGTTTAAATCGGGTTTATCATGTGATCGGATGACGCGCGCGGCTGTGGCGCTAAAAAGTAAACCACTTTTGCAAATTGCTCAGTCGGATATTTATTGGGATGAAATCGTTGAGATAAAAGAGCTTCAGACAGAGGAGGTTTTTGATGCCACCGTACCCGATACCCATAATTTTGTAGCCAATGATTTTATTGTACACAATAGCATAGAGCAGGATAGCGATGTAGTGATAATGATGTATCGCGAAGATTATTATGAAGAAGATACCGAAAGGAAAGGTATTACCGATTTGTTTATCAGAAAGCATCGTAACGGTCCTACGGGTCATTTTGAAATGGTGTTCAAAAAAGCTCAGCTTACGTTTCTGGATATTGAAAAACAGCGAAAAGCTGAAGATTATGCCGGTATGCCGCAATATTAAGCCGCTTAGCCTTGGCCTGAAATAATGCTTCGGGTATAATTGCGGCACTTAATTTAACTTTTATGTTCTGGGGAGACAGTATTGTGAATGATTTTTTGGCTCAATATGGGGAGGAGGCCAAGAAAAGAAAGTTGATTCTGCGCGATGAAAAAACCATTTCCGGCAGGCCGCATGTGGGATCTTTGCGCTCATTTGTCATGCATTCCGTGCTTTCGGATGTTTTGACGAGTCGAGGGATTGATAATGAATTTTTTTATGAAATTAACGATACTGATGCTTTTGATTCTGTTCCCGCTTATGTATCAGCTGAGTGGTCTGAGCATCTGGGAAAGCGCTTGCAAGATGTGCCTTCTCCCGATTTTAAAGCCGAAAATTATGCGATTTATTTTGCCGAAGAGTACAAAAAAGCGCTGATAGATTCAAAATATAATGCCACTTTTTATGTCAGCAGTAAAAAATACGAAGCGGGAGAATATGATAAATACATCACTTTGGCTTTGGACAAGCGCGATAAGATCAGGGAAATTTACAAAGAAATAAGCGGCAGCGTGAAAGATGAGAGCTGGTATCCGTGTCAAATAATATGTGACGGTTGCGGGAAAATCGCCACGACTAGGATTTTGAATTGGGATGGGAAGGAAGTGGAATATGTCTGCGATGATGACCGGGGATATGTAAAAGGCTGCGGTTTTAAAGGCAAAAAATCACCGTTTGGCGGGAACGCGACTATGCCATGGAAAGTAGAGTGGGCTGCCAAATTTTGTGTGGTGAAAGTCGATCTTGAGGGAGCGGGCAAAGATCATTATGCGGCCGGCGGCAGTAGGCATGTTTCCAATAAAATTTGTGAAGAGGTTTTTGGCCATAAGCATCCTTTTGATGTAAGGCATGAATTTATCCTGATGGAAGGTTCCAAGATGTCTTCATCGGCCGGGATCGGCGCAACGGCGGTTGAGCTTGAGCAGCTGCTCCCCCGCTATATTTTCCGCTTTATGATGATTCAGAAAGATGTGATGAAAACAATTAATTTTGCGCCGGACGGCGATACGGTGCCGGTTTTGTTTGATCAATACGACGAAGTTTGCACAAGGTATTTTGAGGAAGAAGGAAATGAGGCCGAGCATAAAGATCGCATTTTTGAATTTACGCATTATTTTGAGCGCGAAAAGATGGATCATCTGAAGAGGTTTTTGCCAAGGTTTTCTTTGGTGGCTTTTTATGTGCAGATGCCGCATGTGGACTTGACTTTCAAGATGGAAGAATTGAAAGGCGAGCCTTTGACCGAGGATGATAAGGCGGAAGTTTTGCTGCGGGCGCAGTATGCGGAAAAATGGCTTACAACATGCAGTCCGGAAAAGTACATTTTCAAAATTTGGGAAACTTTGCCTCCGGCATGCAGTGGTTTAAGCGAGGCGCAGAAGGATTTTTTGCGGGTACTGGCGGCTTATTTGCAGGAAAATCCGAAAGCAACCGGAGAAGAAATCCAAACTTTTATTCATGCGAAGAAAAACGAGTTCGTGCTTTCCCCTGTTGTAATTTTTCAAGCAATCTATCTTTCCATTTTGGGCAAAGATAGCGGACCTAAAGCAGGATGGCTTATAGAAGCACTTGATAATGAATTTTTGCTGAAAAGATTTCTTGAAGCATCGGGATAAATAATCGTAGAAAATGGAAAATGCTTTTGAATTTTTCACATATATTTGGTATACTTGGTAATACCAAGTAAATATCGATATATGACTACTGTTTCATTTAAGGCTGATAATGAATTGAAAAATAAGCTTGAGTTTTTGGCAAAAAAAAAGGGAATAAATACTTCGGCTTATATTAAGCTTATTTTGACTAAGGGCATGGATGATGATCTCATTTCCATGACAGAAAACGGCCTAACTCTTCAAGAAGAGGTCGAAATTCTAAATTCCGACAAAGACGATCATGTTTATGGCCCATTTTCAGATGCAAAATCGTTAATGAAGGCTCTTAAGAAGTAGAATGAAAATAATTTTTACAGATAAATTCAAGAAGAAATTTGAAAAACTGCCGAGTAAAATTCAAGAAAAGTTTGGTGGCCGCATTGATATTTTCGTAAAAACGCCGACCAATCCGTTACTCAAAGTGCACCCATTAAGGGGTTACCTTATTGGCTTGAGGGCTTTTTCAGTCACGGGTGACTACCGGGTGGTTTATAGGATACTGGATAAAGACAGCATTAAATTAGTAGACATTGGCACTCATGCACAGGTTTATAGAATTTGAAATCAAAGAAGAACTAAAGATCAAAGACTAAGCAGTTTTAACTTAGCGCTTTATGAATGATGAGTTTTTTTGTATAATCGATCCGTATGAACAAGCAAAAAGAATTGAAAAAGCTGAAGCTCGTCACCCAGAGAATCGTAGATCTATACAATCCCGAGAAGATTATTTTGTTTGGGTCTTATGCCTGGGGAAAGCCGAATAAACATAGTGATGTGGATCTTTTTGTAATTAAAAAAACAAAAGATTCTTATAAAACTGCGCGCAAAATTGATGGGGAGATTTTCCCAAGGCCTTTTCCTATGGATATAATGGTTTATGATCCAAAAAGGGTGGGTGAACGGTTGGAATTGGGTGATTTTTTTATAAGAGATATTATTACAAAAGGTAAAGTATTATATGCGAAAAAGCGAATATCAAGAATGGTTTAGGAAAGCCGATCAAGACGAAATATCCATGAAAGCGCTTGTTGCGAAAAAACAGGGGCATCCAAATACGGTGTGCTTTCTTGGTCAACAAATGTCCGAGAAATATTTAAAAGGACTATTAGTTTTTCACGGCGAAGATTTGCTTAAAATTCATGATCTTTTGAAATTGGAAACCTTATTGCTGAAATTGGCTCCTGATATTGAAAAATTGCATAAATATCTGGTTTTTTTGAATGGCTTTTATACCGGAACTCGCTACCCCGGCGATTGCCCGGATTTCGACTGGAAGGTTGCACAAGATGCTTTTGATAAAGCGGAGAAAATCAAACTTTTCGTTTTAAGCAAAATACATGGATAAAATTGTAGTTTTGGATTTTGGCGGACAATATGCGCATCTGATCGCAAACAGGATTCGCAGGCTTGATGTGTTTAGCGAAATCAAAGAGGGAAATGCGAGCGCTTCCGAGCTTATGGAATACAAAGGCATTATCATGTCGGGCGGGCCGGCGAGCGTGTCGGCAGAAGGTAGCGTCAAGTGCGATCCGGCGGTTTTTGAACTTGGGATACCGATTTTGGGGATTTGCTACGGGCATCAGCTTGTGGGGCATTTTTTGGGAGGTACTGTCCAAAAAGGGCAAGTGAGCGAATACGGCCAGGCAAAGGTGAAGTTTTTAAAAAGAGAAGGCGTTTTTGAAGGGGTCAATGAAGAAGAAAGTGTTTGGATGAGCCATTTTGACCAGGTTGTGAAAGCTCCAGCCGGTTTTGAGATCGTGGCTTCTACCGATGACTGCCCGATTGCGGCGATGATGAATAAAGAAAAGCGGATTTATACTTTGCAGTTTCATCCGGAAGTTACACATACGCCTTGCGGAATGGGGATTTTGGAAAATTTTGTTCGACTGACGGGCGCTTTGCGAGAGTGGAATATTGAGAATTACATCGAGCAGATTTTGGCTGAAATAAAAGAAAAAGTAGCAGCGCGCAAAGTTTTCCTGATGATTAGCGGCGGAGTGGATAGCACTGTGGCCTTTTCACTTTTGGCCAAGGCTTTGGGGCAGGATCGGATTTACGGGCTTTTTGTGGATACCGGCTTTATGCGCATGAATGAGCGAAAAGAAGTCGAGGAAGCATTGAAAGAGATTGGTGTGAATAATTTGCACGTTTATGATGGAGCGGATAGGTATTTTGCGGCTCTGGTGGGCATTTATGAGCCGGAAGAAAAGAGACGGATCATCGGAGATTTATTTATCGATATTCAGCAGGAAGTTTCAGAAAAGCTTGGCTTAAATCCCGATGAATGGATGCTGGGGCAGGGTACGATTTATCCGGATTGGATTGAAACGGGAGGAAGCAGGCATGCGGATAAAATCAAAACCCATCACAATCGCGTGGAGAGGATTCAAAAACTTGAAGCGGAAGGCAAAGTGATCGAGCCTTTGGTTCAGCTTTACAAGGATGAGGTGAGACTGGTTGGAGAAAAGCTCGGTTTGCCTCATAAGCTCGTATGGAGACATCCTTTTCCGGGCCCTGGGCTGGCCGTGAGGTGCTTGTGCGTAAGTAAGGAAGATCTGCCACAGAACGCCGAAACGTTAAATTCCAGACTAAATGAGTTGGTTTTGAGTGATGGATATACGGCAACGGTTTTACCGATCAAAAGTGTGGGGGTACAAGGCGATGAACGCACCTATCGACACCCTGTTTTGCTTTGTGGTGAGGGCAGAGACTGGGGTCGCCTAAACACTCTGGCTACCCGTCTGACTAATCAATGCCATGATATTAACAGGGTGTTATTGTGCTTAAATACTGACAAAATTGCCAGTTTGAGTATCCGAAAAAACTATATTACTCATGAGCGGATTTTGACTATCCAAATGGCCGACAAACTGGTGATGGATTTCATCGCGGAAGTCCAAATAGATAAGGAAATATGGCAGTTCCCCACTGTGCTTATTCCGCTGATTTTGAATGACGAAAATGGAGAGTCGATTGTTCTTCGTCCGGTCGAGAGCAAGGAGGCCATGACGGCCAATTTTTACCCGATGAGACAGGAGCATTTGGCGGAACTGGTAAAGAGACTAAGTAGTCTTTCCGGAATCTCGGGGATTTTTTATGACATTACAAATAAGCCGCCGGGGACAATCGAGTGGGAGTAGGCTCATCCTATCTTTAAAACTTAAAGTAGCTTTTCACAAATAAGCCAGTTAAAGTATTTTTGCCTTTTACGATTACAATGATTTTTTATAAGGCCGCTGTAGCTGGAAATATTACTGCCGCCCAATCTTTGCCCAGACCTCCGAAGACTTCGCTTGTTTAGAGTCCTGCCGGTGGGCCAGAACTTGATGCCTAAAAACTTGAGTCCATGGTGTGACTTGAGGATTCTGTCGCTTTTTGGATTCACGCTCAATTTGAGGATGTTTTTTAGAAAATCAATAGCTTTAGTACGAAAAAAACGTAACTTTTCCGGATCATTTTCAACCATTATAAAATCATCGCCGTAGCGCAAATAAGCTTGCGCTCTCAACTTGTGTTTTACAAACCGATCCAGTTCATTCAGATAGATATTGGCGAAAATCTGACTGGTGAGATTGCCGATTGGCATACCAATTTTACCGCCGGAAACTGCAGAAAAACTGAAAATTATTTCTTTCAACAAATTTAAAGTTGCATTATCCTTGATGAGAAAAGATAAAATTTTAAGTAAAATTTCTTGATCAACACTGTCAAAAAACCGCTTAATGTCACATTTCCAAATGCGCGGAAAATGGCTTCGCGGTGTGTGTGTGTGTGTGTGTGTGTGTGTGTGATCTCTCTAATACACAACTGACTCTGACGAC
>JACQRJ010000059.1 GCA_016206505.1 Candidatus Peregrinibacteria bacterium
CAGCAGTGGCACTTTCGCACACAGAGATATTGCTTTTGAATTTGCTTCATGGATCAGTCCCGAATTCAAGCTCTATCTCATAAAGGAATTTCAGAGGCTCAAGGAAGCTGAAAACAAAAGATTGTCTCTCGGTTGGGATGTAAAAAGAGAATTGGCAAAAGTGAATTACAAAATTCATACGGATGCGATAAAGCAAAATTTAATACCGTTAAGGATTGATCGAATTCCTGCGAAATTTGTTTATGCGGGTGAAGGCGATCTTTTGAATAAAGCTTTATTCAATAAAAAGAGGGCAACATTCGGGACTATTCGACGATTGAGCAGTTGGTTGTTCTTTCAAATTTGGAAAGTCTGAATGCCGAGTTGATTAAACAAGGCCTAGAACCTCAAGAAAGATTGCTAAGACTGAATCAGGTTGCCATTTACCAGATGAGGTCGATTTTGGGGCATCCGGCGTTGAGGAAATTGCGGTGAGAAATCTTAAGGCTTGAATTTTAAAAGCTCCTTAAAATAGTCACTTTTTCCCTTTGATTAAAAGTAACTTTGAAAGTATCAAAAAAGCCCTGTCTTCCAATCAACGGACTGACGTTTGGTTTTTCCGAAAAGCCTATAGGCAGATTAAAATACTTATCGCCAATCTTTGCCTCTAAGACTGTCTTATAGATATCAAAAAAGTCCCCATCAGCAGATTCAGCCTTTATTCTCTTGAGTTTTTTCAGGTTTATATCCAGTGAGATAGCTGCATACAAAGGAAATATCATTTTTCTCTTTTACATCACAAAATATAGTTCTTTTTGCCAAAAATAAATGTTAAACCAAAATCTTCTTCTTTAGCCCCGGGATGCTCCTTTTGTAGCTTCTTCATAATCTTTTGGTATTCTTCTCTGGAAGAAAATCCTCCGATATATACAATTTTATTTCTCAAGAAAATAGCCGGTTTTCCGGGATTTTTCTCGGCAATTACTTTACTGATTTTTGGGGCTAACGTAATCATGACAACATTATAGTTTTTTTGAAGAAGAATAGGAAGTTCAAGATGAGATTCCTTGAAATCTCAAGAAAGGCTGCTAAGACTGAATCAGGTTGCCATTTACCAGATGAGGTCGATTTTGGGGCATCCGGCGTTGAAGAAATTGCGGTAGGAATGTATGGCCTTGCAATCTATGATTTTCTTTATTCAGGCAAATCTTCTGATCCCTTAATAGGATCACTAGATCTCGATTTTGGTGGCTCTGAAGGAATGGGCGGCTCCGGAGCAGATGATTCGTCATCTACAGGCTCATCTTTTGGCAGAACCTTTGCTGGATCGATACCATTACTCCTCAATTGCTTTTCCAGCCTTTTTACCTCTGCCTCTATGGTGGCTCTTTCTGGATCTTCTTTGCCAATCTTTTCAAGCAGCGTTTTCCTTTCGAGGTAAAGCCATTTTAAGTGCTCAGTTGCTCTACGCAAAGCGTCAGCATTGCCTTCAGCTGCTCTATCTGCAGTAGCCCTATCTCTAACTCCAGCCATATAATCCGGAATTAGCTTTTCCGGATGAGCGGGCTCGGATTCCGCCTCGGACTTTTTAGGACTCGGAGCCACAACCGCAGGCGGACATTCCGCCGCCTCAGTCTTCGCCACTGAATCTGCAGCAGGTGCCGATTGTTTATCGCCGGAAAACACTGCACCCGCCACAGCTCCACCTCCAATAGCCGCCAAAAGACCACCAACAAGAGCCAAGCGCTTGCCGATTCCGACACGCGCCTTGCCAGAAACATCGTCCCTAGTTTTGCCTCTAACACCATTGATTTCTCGGGCAAAGCTGGCCAAAACCTGCAATTTGTCAGCCTCGGTCTTTGCACCATCGAGCTCTTTCACAAGTCGCGCCTTCATCTCGCCGACGCAACGATCCAAAGCGGCTGTGATTTCATCGGGCAAACGTGGTGTTTCAGGCATGGGGCAGTTGATTAACGCCGGCAGGATAGTACGAATGCGTGCCAGGGTCAATGAAATGAATAGCTGCAAAGCCATTATTGATCCAAACTGTTTCTGAACTCAGCTTCGAACC
>JACQRJ010000062.1 GCA_016206505.1 Candidatus Peregrinibacteria bacterium
ATTATACCACCGCAAAACATCGCCTAGTCTCGGACGTTAGCTGAAATTGAGCTGTCTTTATCCAACCACTTAAAATATAATTCACTCATTCATTAACTATAATTGCTATGGAATACAAAACAAATCCCTGGACAATCGTCCTTACCGTTGTAATCACAACAGTTGTTGCCGGCGGCGGCGTTTATTACTGGCAAGCTCAAAATTCCACCAAGGTTTTGCCTGTGGAAGAAATTACAACTCAACCTACAACTTCCGACACCAAAGAAGCAGTCACTCAGCCCGTAGTGAAAAGCGATAAACCCGTTATTACTTATCCAGCAAATGGCTCCACAGTAAACGGCGTAACAATTAAAGGTACGGCAAAACCTAACAGTGAAATCTGGGCATACGTTAATTATCCTAAAAACGAAATGGCATGTATCACAAGTAATTCCTATGCAAGCGGAGGAGCTTCAACAGTAGATTTAAAAGGAAATTTTGAGTTTGCGTTAGCAGAGCCATGTAGTGAAGAATTAACAGTTATTGTTTCAACCGAAGAACCCGCCGCCGACAAAACTGGGGCATGCAGAAGTTCGGAAAATGTAAGTACACCGATTACATTCACTAATTCCGATGAATTGCCAGGGATTTGTAACCAATAAAAACAGCCCAACATCAGCTAACTAGCTATATCCCCTCTGATTTTTTGTGGAAATTTTCTCAGGGCTCCGACCACACATAACTGCAATATGAAGTATTCACTTGAGCATGCTAAAAAAACATATCACCTATGGGGGCGACATCCCCTTTGGTACAAAATCGCTTGTACTGTTACTTTCTTAGGTCAGGAAAGTAAACTACGTAAGCTGATGGTTGAAAAACTGGAACTTAAACAAGGCGATACGGTACTAGACCTTGCTTGCGGCACAGGCTTAAATTTCCAGTTTCTTGAAAATGCTGTCGGATCTAACGGAAAAATCATCGCATTCGATTATTCAAATGAAATGCTTACCGCCGCGAAACAAAGAGCAAAAGAAAATAATTGGGATAATATAGATTTTATTCAAGGGGATGCCGCCCAATTGTCGCTGAACACAAAAATAGATGGTGCACTCTCATCATTGGGCATAAGCGCAATCCCGCAACACAAAGAAGCCCTTAAAAAAGCAGTGGATGCTCTTAAAAACAACAGAAAAATATCAATATTAGACGCACAACTTCCTTTAGGGTTTTGGAGTATTTTTAATCCACTTATCGCCTATGTATATAAGCATTGGGCAAGCTGGGATTACACCAAAAATATTCCGGAAGATTTGCGACAATTGATTAGTAATACAAAAACAAAACGATACAACGGAAAAACAATATATATTGCCTACGGAACAAAGAGCGCGCCCTGAGAAAACAACGTACAACCAACACGGCCACGGCTTGCTAAGGAACCTCTGAAAAACGATGCAATGCAAGGAAACAAGAAACTTTCGACAGAGGCGTATGAAGCTATACTTTGATCCGGAAGTTTCGCAGTTGACGCAGCAGTGCACGTTTTTCAGAGGTTCCCTAAATCCGCTTCAACACGATGATGGTAATGTCATCCTGCTGCTTGTAGCCGTTTCTGAAAGCATTTACATCACCAATCACAGCATCGCGTATCTCTGCTGCGGTTTGTAAAGTCCTCGAAAATTTACCGAAAGTATCAACAAGCCTTTCAACTCCATAAACATCTTTTGGATTGCTCCAGGCCTCCGGAATACCATCGCTATAAACCAAAATACAATCACCTTTTTTGAAATCCACACTTGCAGTTTTCAAATGTTTTTCAATATCGACAAACATTCCCAAAGCAACACCGCCTGAAGGCATCAAAACGGCTTTATCCAGCTCGACACTATAATGAATCAATTGTTCATGACCGGCACTTACATATTGCAAACTCTTCGCAATTTCGTCCCAAAGCAACAAGCAAAGAGTCATAAACATATTTGGCATCGTTTTTGCCTTCAAAACACCATTTACAGCAACCAAAATGTCCTTCAGCTCAATCTGTTTTCTGTATCCATAAAACAAAGCACTGGCAATCGAACTCACTATTCCTGCCGGCACGCCATGACCGGTCACATCGCCCAAATACATCAAAATTTTGCTCTCGGAAACTCGCAAAAAGTCATACAAATCCCCACCGATTTCTTCCGCCGGAATAATATCCGCAGCAATATCCAAATCCGAAACTTTTGGAATTTCATCATCATCCGGAATCAATTGATCCTGGATTTTGGCCGCCAATTCAAGTTCACGCGTAACACGCTGCTGATAAACCTTGGCCTCCACGCTTTCTTCCAGATCCTTGGTCATTTTATTGAAAGCATCGCCAAGATAAGCCAGCTCATCATGTGTTTGAACAACAACTCGAGTTTTGAAATCACCGGCCGCAACACTCTCCGCCCCCTTCACAAGAGCAAAAACCGGCTTTGTCACTTGTCGTGACATCACAAGCGACATCAAAACACCCAAAAGGACACCAAAAAGAGCAAGATAAATAATGCGCATTCTCATTGCATCAAGACGCGTATAGAGATTCGCATAATCAAGCTTGTAAACCACGCTGTATTTTTCACTTGCAGGCATCACCATGAAATCAATCAACGTTCCCTCAGGCAAAGGCGCGACAGGCTTTTGCAAAGCATCAACAAATTTTCCATCATGCAAAAAAACAATTTTCTGATCTTCCAAAGTTCTCAGAGCAATATCCTCTGATTGAATCATTCCAAGCAAATCATCACCAACCAGCCGAAGTTCGCCTACATATTTCTTTTCATTATCCAACAAAGAGTCATAGACGATTTCTCCCGTATAACTGACAACCGTGATTTCGGAAACATCCGTATTTTTATCAAACAAATCACTGATTTCCCGATTGAAATACACAAATCCGCTATCCGCGAGATAAAGCTCATAATTGCTGACAACAGAATCCGCGGTAAGACGGGAAAAAGCCAAAGCATTGAGATAAATATCCTGTGCAAATTCCACTTTCTTTTCCTTAACAAAAATAAATGCCGAAAAAGTAAAAAGCACAGTCACGAGGAGTGTAATGGCGATCATCAATTTACTTTTGATACTTATTTTCATTTTGGAATTACGTCATCAAAATAAACAAACCCATCTATCCGCGGCTGATAATCAATTTTGTGATTGAAAGCATAAATAGTTTCATATTCATAGAGCGGCAAGCCCAAAACATCATCCTCAACAATTATTTTCATAATTTCCTGAAGATAATTGCGCCTTTTTTCCAGATTCAGCTCTACCAAAGAAGCCTCAATCAAATCATCAACGCGCGGATTTTTATAACCGGTCAAATTGAGCTCGGCAGAGCTTGCAACAAATTGATTGAAAAAATCGCCGCTGTCACCCAGATCACCTTTAAATCCTAAAAAATAAATATCGGATTTCCCACTTTTAAGCTCGGCAAAATACTCATCGTAATCTACGTAAGATATAATCGCAGAAATATCAACCTTCTCAAGACTGGTTCTCACAAATTCACCCAACATTTCCAATTCCTTCGGCAAAGCAAAAACAATTGTCCGACCATCAAAAGAGCCCTCATCAATGAGCTTTTTTGCCATTTCCAAATCATATTCATGTTCGGGAATATTTGGGTTAAAACCGAAAACTCCATTGCTGACAAATTGGCTGACGGGACGGGCATAATTTCCAAGCAGCTCAAGAAAACTCTTCACATCAAGCGCCAGAGAAAGAGCTTTTCTGAAATTCACGCCAGACATCGCTTTGGAAGAAACATTGTAAGCCATAAAAGCCACTTCCAGACTTGGAATCGGCTCAATATTCATCTTTTCCTGCACAAGATACTCAATAGCATCAAAAGGAACATAGGTAAGCAAATCCGCTTCACCGTTAACCAATAAAGCAACACGATCATTTTTATCGATCATTGGAATCAATTTAACTTTTTTGAAATGCGGAGCATCTCCCCAATATTTATCAAAAGCCAAAACTATCATTTCCTTATCCTTTTGCCATTCCTGAAAGATGTATGGACCCGTGCCCACGGGGTTCAAAATCTCCTTTCCTTCATATTCGGAAGGCATCATCAATACGGTAGACAATTTGTTTAAGAGTAATGGATCAGGCTTTTTTGTATGCACACGAATCGTCATATCATCAATAATTTCCACATTATCAATTACACTGAGAAAATCGCTTAAATCGGATCCAGGTAAAGTAAGTGCACGATTGATACTAACCAGTGCATCATTTGCATCAAAAAGCGACCCATCGTGAAAAAGCACATCTGGACGTAGATTAAATTCCCAGGTCAAATCGTCAATCAATCCCCAGGAAAGAGCCAAAGCGCTCTTCATTTTCAAATCGCGATCAGGCTTCACCAGTGGCTCATAGATATTCACAACCTTTTCCCGATTATTTGAAATCTGCATCGCCGGTTCGAGCGAAGTTGCCTCATTGAAATAAACAACCGTTAAAAGTTCACCAACTTTTGTAACTTGAGATTTTTGGCTTATAGCAGAGAAAATATTGTAAAATTCCTGCTTAAAAAACAACTGCAGCACAAGAAAGACAAAAATCAGCGCAAAAGCCAGATATAAAAAGATCTTTAAAATTTTTGCAATAATTCCTTTCATAGGGATTTTTAAGTTCGGGAAATCCCTAAATTATAGCATAAACTTGCCATCCAAAGAAGACTTTATACGAGACTGTTGAATTAATCCC
>JACQRJ010000063.1 GCA_016206505.1 Candidatus Peregrinibacteria bacterium
GATATAATTGGATATAGTTAAAGTATCCAATTAAGTTTATGCCAAAAGTTAGAAAAAAACAGACAAAACCATATTCAGCTCCGGGTAATTTTTTTAAAAGAATTGAAAATATTCCTTCAAGTATCGTTTCCAAAATCGCTAAAATTGATGAACTAAAGGGGCAATGGGTGACCGGAGCTCGTTTGAGTCCGCAAGTTCTGGGAAGACTGAAGCGATCTGTTTTGATTACCTCTACGGGAGCTTCTACCCGCATCGAGGGGGCGCGACTAACCGATGAAGATGTTGAAAAACTCATGCGCGGTATCAATATCCAGAAATTTACCAATCGTGATAAACAGGAGGCTAGAAGCTATTATGAATTGCTGGAAAATGTTTTTAATTCGTGGAAAGGCTTGAAATTTAATGAAAACCTGATCAAACATTTTCATAAAGAGCTTTTGAAGTATGTGGAAAAAGACAAATTGCATCGTGGCGAATACAAAAAAAATGAGAATAAAGTGCATATGGTAGATGATGCCGGTCAGTCAATTGGCATACTTTTTGATACTGCACCGGCTTATCTTGCGCCCGTTAAAATGCGCGACCTGGTTGAATGGACGCAAAAAGCATTAAAGGAAGCTAAATATCAGCCATTGTTGGTCATAGGCAATTTCCTGGTTGAATTTCTAAAAATTCATCCTTTTACCGATGGGAACGGTAGATTGTCCCGCTTGCTGACGAACCTGCTTTTGCTTCATGCGGGATATCTATATATGCCTTATGTTTCGCATGAGAAATTGGTTGAAGATAATAAGCCGGATTATTATATTGCCCTGCGAAGAAGCCAAAAAACTCTTGGTACCAAAAAAGAAGATATAACTGATTGGTTAAACTTTTTCCTGGATATTGTTTTGAAACAAGCACAGTTGGCTATAGAGCTTTTATCAAAGGAAAATATTGGAAAAATTCTATCAGAGAATCAGCTTATCGCCTGGCAATACATTGAAAAAGTAGAAGAGACAAGCATTAGAGATATCATGAAGCATACTAAAATAGCACGCCCAACAATCAAACAGTCTTTGGAAGTTTTGCTGAGACTTAAAAAAATTGAAAGAATCGGACTTGGTAGAAGCTCCAGATACAGAAAAATTTGATACTTTGGCTAGCCAAAACAAAATGCAATTTGTCTTTTACTAAGGCTAAGGTTGTACTATGGTGATTCCCTTTGTCCAGAACTGCGCAATAAGTCTATACATTGCGGAAATCATGCTGCAAAATTTCATCCAATTCAAATTGCCCCAATGCATCTAATCCTGAAATATAATCGATAGGTAGTCCTTCAGCAGCAAGCACAACCAGATCTGCATCAACTCCCGGCAACGGCGATAATTCAAGAATTTTTCTTCTGATGCCTAAAACCACTCCTTTGCGCTCTTTAGAGAGATCATCGAGACACCGATAAAAGCGCCGCTCGGACCTGATTCCCAAGCATTGCATAACCCAAGTACGAAACTGGCGATTGGTTTCAAAGCCCACTTCTGCCGCACTGCGAACATCGTAAGCAAAAGTAGAAGGAAAAGTGCTTTGATGGTTCCTAAATGCTTCATCTTTTTGAAATTGTTAGCTGCATATTAAAGCATAGAAGCTGCGTGCTGTAAATATGGGTTTTATAGATTCTAGGCGCGGCATTGACTTCAAATGGTAAATTCTGCTAGAATTTACCAGATTTTACAAGGTTTTAGCAGATTTCAGCAATGACGAAAAAAATATTGTCCATAGGTGAAACCGCAAAACTGATTGGAGTTTCAATAGAAAATCTGCGGAATTGGGATAGAAGTGGCATTCTACCCTCTTTTCGACCATCGCCTACAAGCAAGCGCTATTATCGCCGCGAGGATATTGAAAATTTTCTAAGAAAGAACAATAGGGCGGAGGAAAAAAATATCCTGAGTTTAGCCAAAGAATGGACTTTTGCTTCTGCGCCTGTTGCAATTCCGCCATCTTTTTATTGTGAAACCAATGATGTTTTTTCCGCTCGTCTGCAAAGTTTAAGCCAGCAGTTTGAACGAATGCCAGAATTAAATGAGATTTTTCCTCTCATTGTCGCGATTGTTGGCGAAATTGGTAATAATTCGTACAATCATAATATCGGCAATTGGCCTGATTTGCCCGGAGTATTTTTTGCTTATGATTTTAGTCAGCGCCAGATAGTCCTGGCGGATCGCGGTCGCGGAGTATTAAAAACGCTGAAAAGGGTTGTGCCGAATCTCAAAACAGACGAAGAAGCTTTGGAAATTGCTTTTACAAAATACATTTCCGGTCGTGCTCCGGAAGATAGAGGAAACGGTTTGAAATTTGTAAGAGATGTTGTCCTCGCCAACCTATTTCAATTACAGTTTTATTCGGGAAATGCCGAGTTGGAGATGAAAAATGGCGAGACTGAATTGGATATAAAAACAACAAATCTGCAATTTCACGGATGCCTTGCAATTCTTCACTATTAAACAAAAACCTATGAAAATCTATTTGAAAAAGTTCGGAACAATTTTGATTTCCAGACCGGCAGGAAAAGAAGCTTTTTTGTCGCTACAGCCATTAACAACCGACGTAAAGCTCGGGGAAAAAATTGAAATAGATTTCGAGGGCGTTTCGGTCTTAACTCCATCCTGGGCTGATGAATTTGTTACACCGTTAAAGAATAATTTTGGCGATAATGTTGTGCTTCTAAACACCGAAAATCCTTCTGTAAAAGCCACTTTAGAGACATTAAGGAAGTCCAGAGCCGCTTAGCCCGCCATCCCCAAAAACTCCTCTTCGCTGATTGCGGAAATTCCCAGGGCTAGGGATTTTTTGAGTTTGGAGCCGGGGGAGTCCCCCACTACGAGGAAATCTGTGTCTTTGGTCACGGTGGAGTGAATTTTGCCGCCGTGTTTTTTTATCAGGGCTTTGGCCTGATCGCGGGTGATAGAGTTTAGCGTGCCGGTGAGGACGAAGCTTTTATTTTGCAATTTACCTTCGGTTTTCAGACTTTCGATATCGAGTTGAATTCCCGCTTCATGAAGGTCACGAAGCAGTTTTTGATTTTTTTCATCATTGAACCAGTTGAAAATCATTTCGCCGGATTTGTCGCCGATGCCATCGATGTTTTTGATTTCCTCGAGTGTGAAAGCGGTGACGGTTTTGAGAAATGTGAGAATATTGAAGTTTTCTTTGTCCTGCGTATGGGAAACTGTGAATTTTGCCAGATCAAAACTGGCCTGTTCGCCGAGATAACGGATCCCAAGGGCAAAAAGGAAACGGTCGAGTGTGATTTTTTTGGCTTTTTCTATTGCAATGAGCAAATTGTCGGCGCGGCGGTCTTTGAAAAGCTCGAGAGTCAGTAAATCTTCTTTTTTGAGATGAAAAATATCAACGGGGCTCTGAATCAAGCCTTCATCGATCAATTGGATCACAACTTTTTCGCCCAAACCGTCGATATCAAAGCCTTTTTTGGAAGTGAAATGGATCATTTTTTCGAGTTCCTGGGCATAACAGTTTTTATTGGTGCAGCGATAGGCGCTTTCCCCCGTCATTCTCAAAATGTCATGTCCACAAACCGGACATTTTTTGGGAAAATGGATCTTTTGTTCATTGCCGGTGCGCAAGTCCTTGAGCACTTCGACGACTTCGGGGATCACGTCGCCTGCTTTTTGGATAATCACGGTGTCCAGGATGCGGATGTCTTTTTTGTTGATCTCGTCTTCATTGTGCAATGTCGCGCGGGAAACCGTGGAACCGGCGACAAATGTCGGCTTCATGACCGCCACGGGAGTGATGGTTCCAAGACGGCCGACCTGAAAAATCACATCGAGAATTTGGGTGGAAACTTTGCTGGCCGGAAATTTGTAAGCGACGGCGTAACGTGGAGATTTAGCGGTAAAACCCATTTTTCCCTGCGCCTTGAAGTCGTTGACTTTGATAACAATGCCGTCGATTTCATAGGGCAATTCGTCGCGCTTTTCCTGCCATTGGTGACAAAATTTGATTACGCTTTCGATGGTGTCGTGTTTTTTGAAATGCGGACAGACTTTTAAGCCCAGTTTTTGCAGTGTGAGCAGCGCCCCTTCCTGGCTTTTGATTTCCTTAAGCGAGTTTTTATCGATGTGGTAAAAAAACATATCGAGATTTCTGCTCGCAGCTACTTGCGGATCAAGCTGGCGCACGCTGCCCGCCGCGGCATTTCGGGGATTTGCAAAATCACCGCCCTCTTCATTCAGCTTCTGAAAAGACTTTTTGGGCATGAAAACTTCACCGGAAGCTTCAATATCCACTTCTTCATTGAGTTTTAGCGGAATGCTTTGAATGGTTTTGACCGTATGCGTCACGTCTTCGCCAAAAACTCCGTCTCCCCTGGTAATTGCCCGCATATATACCCCATTTTCGTATTGAACGGTAATATTTAAGCCGTCGATTTTCAGTTCGGTGACAAATTCGATTTTGTCGGATGTTAGCTTTGAAATACGCTCGTGCCATTCCAGAATTTCTTCTTCGGAAAAGACATCGGAAAGCGATTTCTTGGCTGTTGTGTGTTTGATTTTTGCAAAACGTGCGGATAGCGGCGCGCCCACTCTTTGTGTGGGAGAATCCGGCGTGATGAGCTGTGGATATTTCGCTTCCAGTTCGATAAGTTCCTTTTTCAGCGAATCCCTTACGGATTCATCCACTTCCGACTGATCGAGGATGAAGTATTTATAATTCAAATCCCGGATTTTTTTCCTCAGGAGTTCGATACGGATTTTGGCCTCATTTTCGGTCATAAGCTGATTTAAAAAATCGCTTTAAAGTTTAGCACAGAAGCGCTTTTGAGTATTAACAAATTGCGTAATTTTTGCTATAATAATGTGATTAATTTAACAAAATATGGCCGATCAGAATCAACAAACAGCTCAAGTGATCGATCCTCAAATTCAGACGGAACTAAACAAGCCTTTGGTCGATCCAGAAGGTATGAAAAAAGAGGATAAAGATTTTTTGGAAATGGTGATAAAGCTTATCAATGAAGGCAAAATCAATTTATACAATCCCGAAACTCTTATAAATAATACTGTTTACGCCACTTTGACCACTGAAGTGCAGGCAAAAGTAGATATGGAAGCCTTTAATCTTCTGTCCGCTTTGAGAGATATGAAGGGGCTACATGACAGTGACAACAGCGAAACATATCAGATGGAAAATCTGGTTCAAAGAGTGCGACTTTCAAAAGAGCGCCTGGAAAAAGAAGGCGGAGATTTATTCATTATTTAAAAATATATATGGCTCCAAATCCAACTACAACTCCTGCTGAAAATCCAGCAAATCAACCGGCTGCTCAACCGCCAAATCAGCCGGCAGCAAAGCCGCCCGATGCCGCAGAAAAGCCAAAAGAGGAACCCGGCTCAAAACCCGTCGAAGCCCGCAAAGGTTTGACCGCAGCGACAAATGCAAATGTAACTGCGGAAACAGCGGTTTCGAAAGAGGATCAGGAACTGGTGGATTATGTTGAATCTTTGGGAATTGAAGATCCGAATTTCAAAAAATTGATACTGTTTTTTGCCAAAATCTGGACCGCAGTAAATCGCATCGCATCAAATTTTTCCCTATTTGACGATCTGGATAAAACGCCGAAAAATGTCAAGCTGAAGCCTGATGAAGAAACGAAAGTAAAAGAACTAGGGCAAAGAGATTTGGCCAAAATTGAAATTGACCAGGCAACTCTTGATCGTTTAAATAAACTCGGAAATGAAGCGGCGGCAACCGCTTACATCTGCGTCGCACTCGGAATTGCCGAAATTGTCGATCCAAAAGTCCTGCTTAAGTCTTTGGACAATGTAAAAATGGCCGAAGAAAGAGGTTTTACACGTGTTAGTGATTACGGAGTTCTGTCCAATAAAAAGCCGCTCAAAAAGGGAACGATAGTTTTTACCAATTTCAATCTATTAACCGGCGAGCTGATTCCATGTATTGCTACAGGAAATGAAGGAGAGCTGAAAATGCTTTATCCGCCTTTAAAAGGCGACTCTAAAGAAGGCAATCTCCCAAAAATTGAACAATCAATTTATCTTTATGATGGTGAACCGAGACTGACACAATTTCAATTCAGGGCGGCTTTGGTGCCAAATTTTGTAACTTCTGCGGATGATGCGGTTGTAGACGCAAAAGATGATACCGGTTTGGGGAAAATCCTGGGATATGAAGCAAAAACCAAGGATCTGATTGCAGGAGTTTTTAGCGATCTTGATGCCATTTCAAACTTGCAGGAGACACCGACAGTGGATTTGCACAAAGAGAAAATTTCTAAATTTGAAGGCATGCTTGCACCATTAACAGACATTACAAATGCGATTGAAGAGCTGCGTGTGAATTATTCACAAATGGTCGAAAAAAATCCTGTACTTAAGCCAAAATTACTGGAAAAATTCACCGCTGCGGCAAACGCTTATATAGCACTTTTGGACAAAGTTACAGCGACAATTGATGAGGAAATTGCAAAATTGAATAAAGATTTGGCTCCGATTTTAGAGAAAATTTCGCTTCTTACTTTGGAAAAAGATCAGCCGGTGGCAGAGCTTAATGCAGGGCAGCCCGCCGATGCCACAGCCGAAATGATCGTAGAGGGTGAACTGGAAAGTTTTATCAAAAGCAAGGTTCCAATTGAAGACAAAATCAAAGAATTTGCCGATATAAAACTGAAATTTTCCGATTATTATATCGCTCTGGTGAGGCTGAATGCCGTCTTGGCCGATCAGGCAAAAGTTCCGGGCGATAAAACAAAAACTGGTGAAGTTTCACCGGACAAAGTATAATTTTTCTCAAGAAATTAAAATAAAATGCCTCAAGACCAGACACAAACAGCACAAGCCCAGCAGGGAGGCTCTGCCACCTCTGCGACAGGAGCTACCGGAGCGGCTACTTTGGTTGCCGGTACTCCCGATATTGTTGTCGATAAAGCCAAGTCTCCCGAAAAATATATCGAAGAAGCGGAGGCCAAGTACATCATTCCAAAAATAGTACGTGAAAAATTTCTTGATCTGGTCAAATTGATTTACGAAACAGAGTCGATGAATCAGGAAGAACGTGAGTATTGGATGCAGATTTTGCCGATTATGACCGAAGATCAGATTGTTAAATTTAGAGAAATATTGGTCAATGAAAGAGATCAGCTGAATAAACTGGACAAGGATTACGAGCAGGAAATGGCCAAAATCAATGCGAATAAAGCTCCGGAAATAGATGAGGTTAAATTGAGAGAAAAAATGCAGGCGATCAAGCAGGCAGAAAAAAGCAGCGAGGCGGCTGAAAAATCCGAAGAGGAGTTGTTGCTGAAAAAGCTTAGCGAAATCTAGGGAACTCTATCTAACGACAGCATCTAACTCTTCCACTTTTACCGGAACGGCTTCGACGATCAGCCTTTTTAAGTTTGTCCCAACAGGCGTACAGGTGATAAGCGTCAGTTTATCCGTAGGTGTTTGTTTTAGGATTTCAATATCATCAGGCAGCACAATTGTGATCTTGTTTACTTCGTAAACGTACTTTTTCTGATCCCAGTAAATGACGATATGATCGCCCTCCACAACCTTATGTAACAGCGCAAAAACATCTTTGAAACGGCCCGGATCCCAGGGAAAATACGAACTGTGCCCAGTAATGGCAATATTTCCGGACTGTCCGGGCAGACTGGTTCCGGGATAATGCACTACGCCGCCGCGCAGCGCTTCCTGCATATCTTTTTCCAGTGCCCCCCAATCACGCTTGATCAAAGATTCAGAATCTACGCGTACGATTGGGATGTTCTGGTTGATTCTGGGTATAATAATGCGATTATCGGATGGCGCGACTTCAAGATTCAAAGCGGGAATTTGTTTTTTCTGCACCTCCGGATTATTTGAAGTCTTGAGAACCGTTTTTGTGTATTTGATGTCATTTTGCGGCCTCACGATCTCTTCCAGAGGACTCACTTCCTGTGTACCGAAAAAATCTTGCCATTTGCTTTTGGCGATCTGGCTGTAGGCCTGAAAATTTATCAGCACAACACCGATTACAAGAATCACAAAACTGACAGCGAGCTGCCGAAAAGTGTCTTTCAAAATCTCTTTTACGGTTCTTTTTTCGTTTTGCACATTCCTGCTTGGTTCTTGCGACTTTTGCGACTGCTTTTCATGCTGAACTTCATCATGCTTTTTATGAGTTTGTGAATGATCTACATGCAGCTGGAAATAATTTCTTGCCTCGTGATTTGTGGTCATTTTTTTACTTCAAATAATCTTCGTATTATACTGCTTTTTGGCTTATTTTTCAACTTTCCAGAGTTTGACTTAATAGATCAATTGTGGGATACTTCTGTCATTCTTTATGTTGTGTCAATCGATGAACAAGCCTGAATACAAAAAGTTTTTTGATTTAAAGGGATTGATTGCAAATATCAAGGATTATTCACCGGAATTTAATCAGGAAAAGTTTGAGAAGGCTTTTGAATTTGCGGAAGAGGCGCATACTGGACAACTGAGAAAAGATGGCACAACGCCATATATTACCCATCCGGTGAAGGTGACGGAAATTTTGGCGGAAATGCATAGCGATGAGGATATTTTAATTGCCGCTCTGCTTCATGATGTGCCTGAGGACACGCACAAAACTTTAGCGGAAATAGAAGATAAATTCGGGCGAGATGTGGCTTTTTTGGTTGATGGAATTACAAAATTCTCAAAGGTTCAGTACAAAAACAACATGCCGCAGCGGGAAGTGGAATCTTTGAAAAAACTGCTTTTGCACTCGATTCAGGATCCGAGAGTGATTTTGATAAAACTGGCTGATCGTCTGCACAATATGAGGACTCTTCACAATATTGAAAAGCCGGAAAAACGCTTGAGAATCGCAAAGGAAACTTTGGAAATTTATGTGCCGATTGCAAATCTTCTGGGAATCCAATATTTAAGGATGGAGCTGCAGGAATTGTGTTTTAAATATCTTCTGCCGAAGGAGTATGAAGAACTTAGGGTAAAAATTGAGCAGCAGCAGCAGGATCATAGAAAAGCTTTAAGCGAGTTTGTTCACATTTTGGAGCAGAGTTTCAAGGAAAATGGCATCAATGGTGAAATTTTTGAGCGTAAAAGAAATCTTTATAATATTTACAAAAAGATTACAAGTGAAGGAAAAACCATTAGCGACGTTGAAAACAGAATTGCAGTGAGGATTCTGGTTGATAAATTAAGCAGTTGTTATCAGGCATTGGGCATAATTCATGGAAAATTTATGGCAAAAACCGACAAGTTAAAGGATTATATCGCAAATCCAAAAGCAAATGGCTACAAAAGTCTTCATACCAGCGTTTTTGGTCATGGAGGGTATTTGACACAGGTACAGATCAGAACCAGAGAAATGAATATACAAGTCGAATACGGAGTTGCAGAGCATCTGCTCAGAAATGAAGTGGAAAAATTGTCCCAAGATGAGAGATCGGCATGGGTAAATAAAATATCTGAACTAGATCAGTATGCAAAAAAAAGCGGCGAATTTTTGGAAAATCTGAAATTGGATATTTTTGAAGATCGCATTTTGGTCTATACGCCCGAAGGCAAAGGTGTCGATTTGCCAAAAGGCGCTGCGGTCATTGATTTTGCTTATGCAATCGATCCGGCTTTGGGAAATCGAGCCTGCGGAGCGGAAATTAATGGTAAAACGGTGTTGATTACTAAAGTTTTAAAAAGCGGAGATATTGTAAAAGTTCTGGCCTCAAAAACATCCTCGGCAGAACTTTTTTGGTTATCCTTTGCGAAGACAAATTTTGCAAAGAATCAAATTAAAATTCATTTAAAGCACACTTCCAAGGATAGAAGAATGCACGAAGGAGCCAGATTTTTGCAAAAAGAATTTGATATCGCCTCTTTGGGAGTAGTCGCAAATATGAATTTTAAAAAAATTAGCGAGGCCATAGGAGATAATTTTGAATATAGCTATAACAATATTGAAGACGTCCTGGTGGCCATAGGACAGGGCGATTTAAAGGCCGTGGATGTTGTGAAATCAATTAAAAAAGATGCAAAAGAAGGCCGTAAATCCGGCATGATTAAAGTTATTGTGAAAATAGTTGCAAAAAACCGTTTCGGGCTTTTGCGAGATGTTTCGGAAGTTTTATACCGCAATGCCAGTGACATGAGCTATTTGAAAGGATATACGGCACATAGTGAAGAAGATGCTTATTTTACGGCGAAAATTTTGGTAAAAGACATTGCAAGCGTTGGTAAAACGTTTGATGAGCTTGTTCAGATAGAAGGCGTGAAGGATGTTTATCGCGTTTCGAACAAAGGTTTGATTTTAACCTATATCTTTGGCACCATTACCGCTTTTTTGTGGATTTTGCACCCTTTGCTTTTGAAAATGCAGGATCAAAATCCCTGGGTTCTGAATATTGTGCTTTTTTGTCTTTTCTTAAGCGTGATTTTGGTGATGAATGTGGTGAAAAAGTATTTCCCCTACATCAGAAAAAAACTGCTGCTTTGGGCAATTACTTTTTCTCTTCCAGTTTTATCTTTACTGATACTGCTAATAGAGATTTTTTATTTTAATCTTCAATTGAATTGGACTTCACTTTTGATCGAGATTGCAATTATTTATACCTATCTTGGAATAAGTTTTTTTCAGTTCAGGAAGAGAATTTAAAGAGCATAACATCTCCATCCCGTACGATATATTCCTTCCCCTCCATGCGCATTAGGCCTTTTTCTTTGGCTTTTACTTCTCCACCGCAACTTACAAAATCCTGCCAAAAAATCACTTCCGCCTTAATAAAACCTTTTTCAAAATCGGTATGAATCACACCGGCCGCTTGCGGTGCCAGAGTGCCGTTTTTGATTGTCCAGGCGTGAGCTTCTTTGGGACCGCAGGTAAAATAAGTAATTAGTCCGAGAGTTTTATATGCGGCTTTGATCAAAGCATTTAAGCCGGTTTCTTTTAGGCCAAAAGAATCCAGATATTCTTGAGCATCTTCCTCGCTCATGGTTCCCAATTCCTCTTCGATTTTGGCGCAAATCGGAATGATTTTGCCCTGATCCGGCACTCCGAGCCTTGATGCTATATCCGCTATATCAAGATTTTGAATTTGCTGTTCATGCAGATTGATGAAATAAAGATGCTGCTTCATTGTCAAAAGATGCAGATCGGAAAGTAGTAATTTTTCTTCATCCGTAAGGCCTATATTGCTTGCGAGTACGCCTTCGTTGAATTTTGACATAACCATTTCCAAAAGCTGTGCGTATTTTTTCTTTTCACTTTCTCCAGATTTGGCATCCGAGAGAGCTTTTTGGAGTCTTTTTTCCAAAGTCTGCACATCCGCAAGCAAAAGCTCGGATTCGATTACTTCCCTATCAAATTTCGGATTTACATTACCGTGAACATGCGTAATGTTTTTGTCATCAAAAATCCTAACTACGTGTCCGATAGCGTCGCATTCCCTTATGTTAGCCAAAAATTTATTACCCAGTCCTTCTCCGGTGCTGGCTCCTTTTACAAGTCCTGCAATATCCACAAATTCCACAACAGCCGGAATTAATTTCTGCGAATCTGCGGTTTTTGCCAATTCATCCAGACGGTGATCAGGAACTTCAACTATTCCGATATTTGGATCTATTGTGCAAAAGGGATAGTTTTGAGCCTCTGCTGCCAGACTTTTCGTCAAAGCATTGAAAAGTGTGGATTTCCCTACATTTGGCAGGCCGACAATGGCGATTTTTAATGACATAATGCCTGAATTTTTTTAAGCTCCGCAGCACTTATTTGCCCTGGGGCTGTGTTATAATCGATTCCGGTAGGCGCATACATTAAGTAATTGCCCAAAAGATGTCCAGTTTTTCTTGTTATTTCTCCCCTTTTTCCCATACATAGGCAAATAACTTTTTTGTATCTGTCTTTCAAAAAACTTAAAAAACTCATCATTCTTAGGCTGTCTTCGCCGTTTCTGGCATAAGTGGCGATTTTTATGATATCGGCATTTTTTGTGGCCATTTTAATGGCGATACGTTTTAGCTGTGCAATTTCCGGAGTTTTTTTGAAGTCATGAAATGAAATGATGATTTCAGTTTTTGGGCTTACATTTCTAATTTTTTTAATTATTTTTTTGTCTGAAGATATGTCCATATCTATAAAATCCGGTTTGAAAATAAGAATCTTTTCGAGGTTTTCCAGATTGCCGGTGAATTTATAAATTATCGGTTTTTTACCTTGGGGAAAAACTTTCTTAAGAAAATGACTTTCAAGATCGGATATTTCGTCAAACCATATCTCTATAATGTCGCCTAATTTTTCGGCTTTTTGAATATTTTTGAGTACTTTGACTTTGTCCGATGATTTTATCGGTATGCAAATCATCAGGTGTCGATTAAGAGAAGTGAGAGAGTATCTTTTGCGTATTTTATATCGTCGAAATTTGGATAAATCAAAATATGATGCGTGCGTCGCAAATTATAATAAATTAATGAATTAAGATTGTTGTCTACCAGGATATCCACTTTTTCGTTTTTGAGAAATTCGCCTAGTTCAACGGGTTTTTTATCTTTTGTCTTCAGTTTTCTGATGTAAAAATCTTTGATTTTATTCTCTCTGATTGTGGCAAAAAGGTAAGCTTTTGTTTTGGAAAGTTTTTTTGCCACTTGAGCCTTTAATGAGCTGCCTTTTTCGATGGGTATTGCCACTTTTGCCTTGTGCAGTTTTGATATATGCGTATAAATGGCAAAATCCTTGAAATAAGGATTCAAATCCATAATTTCCTTTTGCAAGATATTTAATTCTTCACGCAAATCTGTAAGATCCGCAAAGGGATTTATTTCCGCAAAAGCTTCGCCAAAAATAAAAGTTCCGGCGCGGCGTAAGCGCAATTTTTTTAATTTGCTGACAATGTCCTTTTCCCGATGGAAAATTTTGCGAATTTTGCGGCTTAGGATCGGGTCATTCCAATAGTCCAAAAGAAAGAATAATGACTCTTTGCTGCTTGATATGCCCATTTTAAAAATAATCAGCGCAAAAATAATGGTCACGACGTCCTCCACATAAGGAACTTGCTGATAATTGGCAACAATTGAGCCCAGAACGATAAAGCCGGAGAAAACATCGATTTTTTTATCTTCGGCGCTGGCGATAAGGGCTAAAGAATTGACTTTTTTGCCCACCTTCATCAATGATCGATAAAATTTCAAAGACAAAGCAATTGAAATAATGGTAGTTGTAATCGCAAATGGTCGATTAGCGGCTTCACTTGGTGTTCCGAAGTTTTGTAACGTATCCCGTAACATAAAAAATCCGACTGAAATGACACCAATGGAAATGAGTAATGCAGCCAGAGTTTCTATTTTGTAATAGCCGTATTCGAATTTTTCATCGGCATTTCTTCTGGAAAGTTTTAGTCCAATGTAAGAGGCGAACAGCCCTAGTGTATCTGCAAAAGTGCTGATAGCATCGGCAATAATAACATTCATTCCTGTGATGAAACCGGCAAGCAGCTTGATGGCACCAAGCAATAGAAGGTGAAGTATGGATTTACCTGCAACTTTTTCACCCTCTATGAGATTGGATTTGTTCATTAATTTTATTTTATTGTAATACTTTGTTTATGGCAAAAAAATAATGTTTGACTTTTGAAAGCGCATGTCTATACTGTTTTTGTAAGTGTGACACAAATCACACTTATAAAATTTAATTATTAATTTAACCTAAATAGTATGAGGTTTTTAATCACACTGGCTGTGCTTGTACTGACTGCATTCTCTTTTGCAGCGTGTACTCCAAAGACAGCAGAGCCTGAGGCTTCCGAAGCTGCTCCTGTTGAAGAAGCTGCTCCTGCTGAAGAAGCTGCTCCTGCTGTTGAAGCCGCTCCTGCTGCTGAAGCCGCTCCTGCTGCTGAAGCCGCTCCTGCTGCTGAATAATTTTGATATAGCAGAGTTAATGGAAAAAAGAGGTCGTAAGACCTCTTTTTTGATGTTGAAACTGATGGGAAAGGAACCTCTGAAACAGCTTCCTGCTGTGTCGGGGAAACCTTCGCTTCGCTCGGTTTCTGCTCGCTGTATAGCTGCATACAGCTACGTCGCAAGCTCCTTATCTCCTTGCATTTCATCGTTTTTCAGAGGTTCCTAAATGCAAAATACTGCGTTGTCGGAAAAGTTCCCTAATTTTGTACGGAAGTTGGTTCAGAGGTTTTCAATTTTGCTGTAATCGTTTCGCCATGGCGAATGGATCTGTGTGCGCGATCCTTCCGAAGCTGGGCAATGTGTTTTTTGATCTGAGAAATCAGGCGATCTTTTGCCTGGTCGATCGCCTTGGAAAAAGCGTGACTTGCTTCCCTGGCGATGAGATTGACGGCTGGAAGGGTTAAGAAAAGCTCCACGCTATAAGCATCATGTTTATTGAATTTTTTTATGGAAATTTTTAATAATTTGGCGTCATCGGCGAAAGATGTCAATAAGCTTTCAATGGCTGCCAATTTTTCGTTGGCATAGTCAAAAAAATTCTTCTCTTCTTCGGCTTTGAGATTCTTATAAAAGAAGGTGGTTTCCATAGACGGATTGGTTAAGAGGAGTTTTTTATATTTTATACGATTGGCGAGTCTTGTGCAATTTTTTTTGGCTTCAAGCGCAGGGAAATTTTGCAGCAGCAAAATTTCCGTTCAGTCTTGCGGCCGGTTTTCATTGTGCTAGGATGTTTGATAATGACACTTATTGCGCTTTTAATTTTTGCTTTTGCCTTCATTTTGATTACTACAGATTTGTTTGATAAAGCATTAGTGGCTATTTTGGGTGCCCTTTCAATGATTATTCTTGGTATTTTATCGCCGGAGGAAGCGCTTGAGGCCGTAAGTGTTGAAACCATCTTTTTGCTGATGGGAATGATGATTCTGGTTCATATAGCTTCCAAAAGCGGTATTTTTGAATGGCTGAATGTCAAAATAGCAACGATTACAAGGGGTAATCCTTTCGCGATTTTCTTATTCTTTTCGCTTATTACGGCCGTATCTTCGGCCTTTTTGGATAATGTAACCACCATTCTTTTGGTGGTTCCTTTGACTATAGAATTGGTAAAAGGCATGGGTAGAGATCCGAAACCTTATGTGTTTGCGGAAATAATCTTTTCCAATATGGGTGGCGCATTGACGCTTATCGGAGATGCATCAAACATCATTATCGGCGGCGCTTCCGGAGCAAGCTTCGTACAATTTTTGCAAAATATGTATATTCCGATAAGTTTTGCCGCAATTTTTACGATTTTAGTATTTTCCATAGTTTATTGGTCAAAATTGAAACCTATTTCGGGGCAACTCTCCGAAC
>JACQRJ010000060.1 GCA_016206505.1 Candidatus Peregrinibacteria bacterium
GCCTCTTACCAATAAAACAGTTTTATTTTGAATTTAACTTTCTTTCACATTTTCGCATGCCTTATTTTCAAGGGACAAAATTACAGGAAATATCTAATTAATATGAATATATCTGATTATTTAACTAGTCACGGGGTCTTTATTTGCCTTATCAGGGTGAATTTACCAAAGCGACTAGTCAACGTCAATTGTTTTTTGATAGGCGTATTACCGTTCTTGGCCTTTATAACTGCTGTATTCGGGCGTTGTTTCAAAAAAGATAATGACACGTTGTTTTGATATTGTGTGGCTAGTCGATTTGACCGGCTTCCCTGAATGTATCATAAAATTCTGTCTCTTTGGATATTTACAAAATTGATTTTTGCTTTGATTGTTTAATGTTAAAATGTGCGCATGCTAAAAATCGTTATAGTCGGCAATGGGCCGTTGCCGGACGAAAAAAGTAAAAGCAGGCCCGCTGCTGGACTTAGGACTTATCAATTTTTGACGGCGATACGTGAATCCGGACTGGCCTTTAATCTTTCACTTATCAAGATTGCCATGCCGGAATGCTATGATGAGGTTCCTATTTATAGTCAGGCAGGAGGCAAAAATGGCTGTAAAGAGTTCACAATTTCGAAAAATGACTCCTCTTTGACGGCGAAATTGCAGAAAATCATTGATGAAATCAGTCCCGATGTTTTGATTTCCGTGAATACCTATCCTTCTTATTTGGCTTCAAAACTTAAATTTCATGCCGCTTTCTGGGTGGATCTGAATGGCTGGATTATGGCTGAAGGCGCAATCCAGGCTTCTGTAAGCGGTACAAATGCATATTTGCCGCATTATTATCGCATGGAAAAAAGCATTTTGAAGAAGGCAGATAAAATTTCCACCGTTTCTGCGTCACAGAGAGGCGCAGTTTTGGGAGAATTGGCTTTTTTGGGGCGTATAAATAAAGATACGGCAACTTATAATTTCATAGAGTATATCCCAAATGCCGCTTTTGCAGAGTACGAAGAAGCGATTGAAAGTGAAGAAATCAGAAAAAAAATGCCGAAGGAGGCTTTTGCAGAGTCCTCTTTTATATGTCTATGGGGGGGTGGATACAATACCTGGGCGGATGAAGAGACTTTGTTTAAAGGTTTGGAAATTGCGATGAGAGAGGATGAAAATGTTTATTTTGTTTCAACGGGCGGAGAAATTTCGGGGTTGGAAAATCGAAATTTTGAAAATTTCAAAAAAATGATTGATGGAAGCAAGTTTAAAGAGAGATTTGTTTTTTTGGGCTGGATTGATACCAAATATATGCCCTATGTATATCAATTATCTGATATTGGACTGAATGTGGACCTAAATTGCGTCGAAACTTATACCGGAGCGCGAAATCGTATAAATGAAATGATGAAGTACGGCTTGCCGGTTTTGACGACTTTTGGAAGTGAAATTGCGAGTGAAGTTGAGAAATCTGGTGCGGGCGTAGGAGTCTTTAGTGGCGATTTTGAGGCTTTGGGAACGGCAATTTTGAAATTTGCAAAAATGGGTAATGATGAGCGTGCAAAATTTGGAGAAGCGGGAAGGCGTTATACAAAGGAAAATAATTACGAAAAAGTGATGGAACCTTTGATGAAGTGGCTGAGGGAGCCTGGCCATGCGCCGGATAATGGCAAAGTTTTCAAATTAGATGGCTTTTTTAGTCGTCTTGCTTCGGGACTCCGGTACTTACGAGAAAAAGGATTGAAGAAGTTTTTGCAAAGGCTCTTCAGGTGAGCTTTAGCTGTTCCCTACGAACTCAGATATTCGGATATTGCTTGAGAAAGTGTACCGTAGGTGCTTTTGCGGCGTTGATCGTCACGGTCAAGAGTGGTTAATCTGAAGCCAAAATATGGGCTGAAAAAGCCGCTGGCCGGTACGACGCAGATTCCGGTTTTGGCCAAAAGATAATAGGTGAACCTTTGATCGAGAGGGAAATTTGGCTTGTTTACTTCACTTTCAATAAAAGTGCGAATGGATTCATTTTCAAGATGCAAAGTTTGCTTGTCGTTGAGCAAACCTTCTTCAAATAGAGGCATCATATAAAAAGCGCCATTGGTACGATTTACTTGCATGCCTTTGGTATTTCCCAGGATTTCCGCAATGTAATTGCCGTTTTTTTCGAGTTCGGCATTATAATTTTTGATCCAATTTTCAAAATCCGGATGATTGTATAATGCCTGTAAAATAAATTGAGGCAGGCTGACAGAACAAACTTCCATCAATACACGTTTTTTTACCGCTTCGGCGTAGGCTTTGAAGTCGGGATCAAGATTCACATTGTGAAATTCGAGCCAGCCGCAGCGACCGCCCGGCCAGGGAACATCTTTTGAGACTCCGCGCATGACAATCAAAGGCACTCTGTTTTGGGCTATTTCTGTCAGTTGCTCGTAATGATAGCCGTTGTAGACCATGCGAAAATAAACTTCGTCGGAAATGAGCATAAGGTGATATTTTTCGGCGAGTTGGACGATTTTTTCGAGTGTTTCCTTGCTGTAGACTGCGCCGGTGGGGTTGTTTGGGTTGATAACCAAGATTCCGGTGATTTCTGGATGTTCTTTGATTTGCTGTTCGAGATTATTTAAATCCGGCTGCCAGCCGTTATTTGGATCGAGATTGTAGGAAATACTGTCTTTTTTTGCAGCAAAGGATTCCATTGAAGCATGTGTGGGATAGCTGGGAGTCGGCTGAATGACGCGGGCGCCCTCCGGTAACATGTGATACATGGCGGAGATGCCTGCACCCAGGCCGGAAACAAAAAGAACGTATTCGTAATCCAGGGTGGAGGAGGGCGCGTAGCGTTTGCCGTATTGCACGACCCATTTTCTGGCTTGAGGTAGACCGCGGGAATGACTATATCCAAAAACTTTATCTCCGTCTTTTTTGACTTCTTCGATGATAATTTCTTTGAGAAATGGAGGGACTTCCCATCCTTTTGCAATCGGATCGCCGATATTTTCGGAAATGAATTTGAAATTGCTGTCCAGTTCTCCCAATTTTTGTGCAGTATCGACAATTTCTCTGATGCCGTATTTGAGGAGTCCTATATGAGGGTTTGATAGAGGGTTGCGCATGGGAAGATGAGAAAATCTCGCTACTTTTCAATAGGGATTTGCTGAACTTTCTACTCAAAATGCTTCACATTTGTTCGCATTTTGCTTGAAAGTTCTCCTGTGCTCCGGCAAAGTCTCGCGGAGCTCGCTTTGCCTACGCTTCGGATCGCAAATCTCGCTACTTAATGGTGGGTTGGGCGGGAATCGAACCCGCGACCATCAGCTTAAAAGGCTGTTGCTCTACCGACTGAGCTACCAACCCGAATGTAAAAAAACGGAAGTATTCTATTGTTGAGGGTGACTAAAAGCAAGCAAAATAACTATTCTTTTTTTGTATACAAACTGTGAACCAAAAATGAAAGTGCCGGCATGGAAAACCAGAGATGACTATTGTTTACTATCGATCTGATTAAATTTGAGCTGTCGTAAATGCCCCAAAGCGCATTATCAGTGCCAAAATCACCTCCACCAACTAATGAAACACCGCTTATAAAGACCAAAATCGTACTGATAATCAATCCCGCGCTCATTACTGCGTAAAGTACACTCAAAACCAGTCTAATAGCGGCTGAGCGATCATCAACAGTATCAACAATAAAAGCCCCGCGAACAGCAAAAAGAATCACCAAAATAACAAAAACCACTACCTTAACAAAAACAACGGCTTCCTGCTCATTGCTGACCGATGCAAAATTTAAAAGCTTCATGAACATCTGCGAACCGGCAAAATAATCGGCAAATAAATTGCCACCGGCATCAGCCGCAATCATTGATACATAAGTTCCTAAAATGACCTTTAAAGTGTTATCCCGCCCGATAATAAAGCTGTAAGCAACGATTACTACGAAGAAAACTATTACAAACAAATCCCACGAGAGACTGATATTCATGTAAGCGAATGAGGAAATATCGGAGGAATTTTAATACCGTTTACCAGAAAAGTCCACTTTTCTTAATATCCAGGCCTACTTCCGTCGCCAACTCTTCATAAAGCTCTTTTTGCTTTTTGGAAAGTTTTTTAGGAATTTCAATTTTGATTTTGATTATATGATCTCCCGTTCCACCGCCTTGCTTGGCAACACCTTGTCCACTGATTTTGAAAACCTTGCCGTCTTCCGTGCCGGGCGGGATTTTGATTGATTGCTTTCCTCTGAGGGTTTCGATTTCCACTTCATCCCCCAAAATAGCCTGTAAAACGTGAATTTTTAACTGGCTATGGATGTCATTGCCCGATCTGATAAATTTATCGCTTGGCCCCACGTCGAGAGTAATGTAAAGATCTCCGTTTTGACCGCCTTTGATGCCGCCTTCGCCCTTTGCGGTTAAACGAATCGTAGTACCATTATCAACACCGGCGGGAATTTTCACTTTGATTCTTTCCTTTGTTCTGACGCGCGTCGTACCGCTGCAAACCGTACAAAGTTTTTCCGGCACTTTGCCTTCACCATTGCACTGTTCACAGGTTCTCGCCGTAGTCATTTGTCCGAGGATGGTATTTTTTACGCTTCTGATTTCTCCGGCGCCGCCGCAAGTTTTACAAGTAACAATTTGACTGTTTTTTTCCGAACCTTTGCCGTTGCAATGTTGGCAAAGATCGGGTTTTGTAATTTCCAATTCTTTTTCACAACCGAATATGGCTTCTTCAAAAGCAATGTTTATTCTCGCTTCTATGTCGCTTCCGCGGCGTGCCGCAGATTTTTTTCTTCTGCCTCCTCCTTGCGTCGCACCGCCAAAAAAACTTTCAAAAATATCGGCAAATCCGCCACCGCCACCGCCCGAGTAACCTGAAAAATCAAATCCTCCAAAGTCAAAGCCGTATGCCTGGCCGTTTCCACCTCTCTGAAAACCGCCGGAAGGTCCGCTGGTTGAGCCGAAAGTGTCGTATTGTTGACGTTTTTTCTTATCGGAAAGGATTTCGTAGGCGACGTTAATCTCTTTGAATTTTTTTTCAGCTTCCTGGTCGCCTTTATGCTTATCGGGATGCCATTTCAAGGCCAATTTTCTGTACGCGGATTTTATTTCATTATCATTTGCACCGCGCTTTACTCCTAAAATTTCGTATAAATCTGTGGCCATTGAAAAATTTACTTAGCTTTCTGATTATATGTGTTTGAGTTTGGGTTGTCTAGCACTCTGAAGTACAGAGTGCTATATCTGGACTGGCGCATAAAAAATCGTTAGAATTGGCCGGAAAACAATTAGGCCGCCATCGTCTAGCGGTTAGGACGCTGCCCTCTCACGGCGGAAACAGGGGTTCGATTCC
>JACQRJ010000061.1 GCA_016206505.1 Candidatus Peregrinibacteria bacterium
AAATAAATTAACAACTACTAACTTAAAAATCATGGAAAAAGGAATTATAGTAAAAGTTTCCGGACCTCTGGTAATAGCCGGTGGCATGAAAGATGCCAAAATGTATGAGGTTGTGCGTGTATCGGATGAAAAATTGATGGGTGAAATCATTGAATTGAAAAACGATGAAGCTTCAATACAGGTTTATGAGGAAACTACCGGAATAGGTCCCGGGGATTTTGTATATCGAACCGGCGAAACAATGACGGTTACACTTGGCCCCGGTCTTTTGACATCGGTTTATGATGGAATTCAAAGACCTTTGAAACTTATCGAGGAAGTGTCCGGGCCTTATATTACGCGCGGGATTAACGTTCCCGGTTTGGATTATGAAAAAAAATGGCAATTTAAGGCTGTTAAGTCCAAGGGAGAGAAAATTCAGGCCGGAGATATCATAGGTGAAGTGCAGGAAACCACGCTGATTCTTCATAAAATAATGATTCCGCCCAGTATTAAAAGCGGGACTATTGAAGATATTAAAAGCGGATCTTTTAAAATAGATGATGTTGTGGCTGTTGTAAAAGATGATGATGGCAAAAAACATGAAATAACAATGGTACAAAGGTGGTCTATTCGTGAACCGAGGAGGGTGCAGCGGAAGGATGTGCCAAGGACACCGCTTGTTACCGGAACCAGAATTCTCGATACGCTTTTTCCAATCGCCAAAGGCGGAGCCGGATGTATCCCGGGCCCTTTTGGAGCAGGAAAAACCGTTACGCAGCAATCTTTGGCGAAATTTTGCGATGCCCAGGTAATAGTTTATATCGGTTGTGGAGAGCGCGGGAATGAAATGACGGATGTACTTCTCGAATTTCCCCACCTTAAAGACCCAAACACCGGCGAGCCTTTGATGAAAAGAACAATTCTTATCGCAAACACTTCAAATATGCCGGTAGCGGCCCGTGAGGCATCGGTGTATACGGGAATAACGATTGCCGAATATTATAGGGATATGGGTTATAATGTGGCTTTGATGGCTGATTCGACATCACGTTGGGCGGAAGCTTTAAGAGAAATGTCGGGACGTTTGGAAGAGATGCCGGGCGAAGAAGGTTATCCGGCTTATCTTGGTTCGAAAACGGCGGAATTTTATGAAAGGGCCGGCTATGTTACCTGTTTGGGTTCGGATAATCGAACGGGATCCATAACCGTTATCGGGGCGGTATCTCCTCCCGGTGGAGATCTTTCCGAGCCGGTTACGCAAAATACGCTTAGAGTTACGAAAGTGTTTTGGGGTCTTGATGCAAAGTTGGCTTACAAGCGCCATTTTCCGGCGATCAACTGGTTGTCAAGTTATTCTCTTTATGCAGATAATATTTCCGATTATTGGAGAAAAGAAGTGGCTGAAGATTATGAAAAAATCAGAACTGAAGTTATGGGACTTTTGCAGCAGGAAGCTTCTTTGGAAGAGATAGTGAGGCTCGTCGGCATGGATGCCCTTTCTCCTAAAGAGAGGCTGGTTCTTGAAACCGCAAAATCAATTCGTGAAGATTTTTTGTTTCAAAATGCTTTTGATCAGGAAGATGCCTATACTCCTTTAAAGAAGCAATATTGGATTTTAAGATGCATCCTCGCCGTTTACAAAGAAGCCCTGACTCTTGTTGATAAAGAAGGGTTTTTGTTTGAAAATTTCAAGAAACTGCCGGTAATGGAAAAAGTTGTGAAATGTAAAGATATTCCCAAAACTGATATTGAGAAATACGGAGATCTTGAAAAAGAGGTTATCGATAAAATACAAGAATTTGGCAAAGCTTTGCTTTAGATCAAACATAATAATTGCTAATTTATAATCGATTATACTATGCAAAAAGAATATAAAACAATAACCCAAATAGCCGGTCCGCTTATTCTTGTTGAAGAAGTTGAAGGGATAAAATATGGGGAGCTTGTGGAAGTTGTAACTCCCGATGGGATAAAAAGAATGGGTAAAGTTCTTCAGGTTCATAGGGATAAGGCTTTGGTGCAAATGTTTGAAAGTACTCGCGGTGTGACTACGGAGGGCACAAAGGCCAAATTTCTGGGCAAACCTTTGGAAATAGGAGTTTCGCAGGATATGCTGGGGCGAATTTTTTCCGGAAGCGGTAAGCCGATTGATGGCGGTTTTGCAATAATTCCCGAAAAAAAACTGAATATTAATGGTGCCCCGATAAATCCATATTCCAGAGATTTCCCAAACGATTTTTATCAGACCGGTATTTCGACGATTGATTGTTTGAACACGTTGGTACGCGGTCAAAAATTGCCTATTTTTTCCGGAGCAGGCTTGCCTCATTCACAAGTTGCGGCGCAAATAGCCAGACAATGTAAAGTCCGTGGTGGAGAAGAAAATACGGCGGTTATTTTTGCGGCGATGGGAGTAACATTTGAAGAGGCCGAATATTTTACAAATGAATTCAAAAAAACAGGAGCGATCAATAGGTCGATTCTTTTCATAAATACGGCTGCGGATCCCGTTGTCGAGCGTATTGCCACCCCACGTTTAGCTTTGACTGCTGCGGAATATCTGGCTTTTGAAAAAGATATGCATGTATTGGTGATTCTTACCGATCTTACAAATTATTGTGAGGCTTTGCGCGAGGTATCTGCCGCACGCAAGGAAGTTCCGGGTCGACGTGGTTATCCCGGGTATCTTTATACCGATCTTGCCACTCTTTACGAACGTGCCGGACGTATTAAAGGAAAAAAAGGGTCAATTACTCAAATTCCCATATTGACAATGCCGGAGGATGATATTACACATCCTATTCCCGACCTGACAGGCTATATAACTGAAGGGCAGATAGTGCTTTCACGGGAGCTTCATCGTGAAGGGATTTATCCGCCCGTAAATGTTTTGCCTTCCCTTTCAAGATTATCTCCGACCGCTCGTAAGGTTACGCGTGAGGATCATGAAGGTGTTTTCGGCCAGATGTATGCATCTTTTGCGCGCGGTTTGGAAGTGAGAGATTTGGCTGTTATTTTGGGAGAATCCGCACTGTCGGAGACAGATCTTAAATATTTGAAGTTTGCCAAAGAATTTGAAAAGAGATTTATTACTCAGGGTGATTATGATGACAGATCGATAGAGCAGACACTGGATATTGCATGGGAAATTATGACAATATTGCCGAAAAACGAGCTAAAACGTGTAAAAGAAGTGTTTATAGAAAAATATTTGCTTAAGAAATAAAAGAAAAATTTATGGCTAAGCTTGACGTAAAGCCGACTCGAATGGAACTTTTGAACCTCAAGAAGAGGTTAAAGAGCGCCAATCGTGGACATAAGCTGTTGAAGGACAAGCAGGATGGCTTGATGAAGCAGTTTATGGCGATTATCAGAGAAGCTAAAGTGTTGCGTCGCGGGGTTGAGGAAAAGCTTTCGGCAGCTTTTAAAAATTTTATGTTTGCATCATCGATGATGCTGCCGGAAATGCTTGAATCCGCTCTTTTGTATCCTTCCGCCAATGTAACGCTTACAGTTGTAAAAAAGAATGTGATGAGTGTATATATTCCCTATTTTAAATTGGAACAGGAGGGAGATATTCTTAATTATGGTTATTTGCAGACAAGCGGGGAGCTAGACATAGCTCTGGCGGCGTTTCAAGACGTTTTTCCGTTGCTGATAAAACTGGCTGAAATAGAAAAACAGGCTGAAAGGCTGGCTGCGGAACTGGAAACGACCAGAAGGCGCGTTAATGCTCTTGAGTATAAATTGATTCCGGATTTAAGAGAAACTTTGAAATTTATTACCATGAAGCTTGCTGAAAATGAAAGGTCAACAATTGTCAGTGTAATGAGAATTAAGGCTATGATTGAAGCTCAGGCTTCCTAGCGCACTTTAAACAGCTCTTTGAATTTCTTGGGAAATCCCTGAAGTGCGAGAAGTGCCAAAGGTGCGGCCCAATTGGCCCAGCGTTCGACGAAATCCCAGAAAGGCTGATCTGCCATTGGACGGCTTAATGCTGTCATAAAACCCCAAATAGCAGCCCAAATCAGGATGATACGCGCCGGATATAAAAGTGCGAGTACGGCAATGGCGACATCCATTCCGCCGATTATGGGAAGTAGAGTTGTAGCCGTACTTTCGGTAAAGCCGAAAGCGGTTACCAATGGAATCCAGGCTTCTTTGCCTTCCAGTCCAAAAATGCCGTGTCCCAGAAATGTCCCGAAAATGCCGATTCTCAGGATCCACTCGGCGGTAGAGATTTTTTTCATTTGATCGATTGTTAAGAATTAGGTTTGAAGATTTTTCGTTATTCTAGTCGGTTTATTCAATTTCTGCAATCCTAACAAATTTCCGCAATCACTCTCACCGGTGCTGCTTCGGCTGCGAATTTTGTCGGTAATGCTATTACCCTGAATTGGCCGTTTTGTCCGAGTGTTTTTGACAATTTGTCCAAATTTGCGAGATTTTCGATAATCAGCACATCGCTTCCCAGAAGAATTTTGTGAATTTTAAAAGGCACACGGTCGGGGCTTGGTGTATCCATACCGACGATGCTCACTCCCAGTTCGACTATTTTGTTTGCAAAATTTTCTTCGATTTCAGGATATTTTTCGTAATACTGCCTTTCACTGAATTTCGCATAAAATCCCGTCATTATGAGGACAATATCTCCTTCGGAAATTTCTTTATTTCGAAGTAATGAAGCATTGATGGTTTTCTTCCGTGCGTCTATCAGATGTCCTTTGCCGAAAAATTTTTCAACCGGAAACTCGGATAGTCGTTTGCCGTTTTCCAGCATGTGTAAAGGGCTGTCCATGTGTGTGCCTACGTGCATTCCGGTGCTGATATGAAAATCATTATATCCGTCTTTTTCAAAAAATCCCGTTTGTGTAAGAGTTGGCGGACTGTCGCCCGGATAAACCGGCATATTGGGCGTAAAAGCATGGGTGAGGTCTATGTATTGCATTGGTTTTATGTTATAATAATTTGATTAATTTTGTTAATGAAAAAACCAAAAATTTCCAAAAATCCATGGCTTACAGATAAAGAGGTTGCAGCTTTGATCTTCGTTGCCGGCAAGACGCGTCAAAATGCGTTTTGTCATAGATCAAAGCACAAAATCGGCGCCAGTGTTTTGACCATTGACGGGCAAATTTTTGGTGGTTGCAATGTGGAAAGTGTTATCAGCGGTCTCGGAACATGTGCGGAAAGATGCGCCATTGATAATGCCGTGGCCAATGGTCATTACAGTTTTCGCGCACTTTGTTGCGTGGATAGCAAATTGACTCCTTGCTGTGGGGCTTGTTTGCAATATTTGACTTTGTTTTCCCAGGTAATTGATGATGAAGTTTATCTTGTAAATGCAGATACAAATGGCAATTTTGAGGTTGATAAACTCAGTCAGGCTTTGCCTTTCGGTTATAGAACCGAAAGCAATCTGGAGGAGATTCAGTCATTTAACGGAAAGGGTAAAAAACACAAAAAGCGTCCTTAGTGTCCTTAGCTTGAGCCACCTTAGTGCAGACCTTTCTTTTTTTCCTCAAATTCCTTTTTGTTGATTTCGCCTTTTGCGTAGCGTTCTTTGAGGATTTCAAGCGGAGATCTGTTTTTTCCGTGTGTGGTAGTAGAAATGCTTCTTACTAAGGCGATGATTCCCCAGATTACCAGTCCCCAGAAAAGAATCATGAAAATCCAGCCAAAAGGCGCAAAACCAAAATTCATCATAGATAACGAATTTGACCAATTGCCCATCATGCCGCTGCCAAGCATCATTTGCATGATAGTGCCGTTCATCATACTTTGTGGCATTGCCGCGTTTGGCTCGCAATTACTCATTCTTTTTCACAATGCAACATGCATTTTTTCTTCCCCATCTTCACCCATCATTGCAGTCATCATATTATTCATGGCTTCATGCGAATCACTGGCCATTCGGCCCATAAAATATTCACCAAGTGCACCAAAATTTTCATCGGTTAAAGTGTCGCATTTTAATTCTCCCGCTTTCAGTTTGTTCCAAATTTCTTTTCCTTCGGCTTCTTCGCGCGCGGTATGTCCATCGCCAATTTGTGCTGCGAGTGCAGCAGGTGCAAAAGTAAGCGTGAAAATTACAGTTGCGAGTAAAAATGAAAGCGATTTTTTCATAAATTATTTTGAGTTATTGACAATGCTTTGGATGACTTGGTCGATTTCCTGCGGTTTTTCACCGAGATCTGCTTCAGGGAAAAAATGAGAAAGCATTATCGGACGCATTGCGGAAATAACTGTTTGTCCGTCTTTGACATATACATTGATTTTGCAGGGCAGGCAAAGTCCGATTTTGATATCTTTGTTGAGGAATTCATGGGCGTATTTTGCGTTGCAAAATTCAACGATTTTGAAAGGGCCCATATCAAATCCTTTTTCGTTCAGGGATTTTTGCACGTCGTGTATATATAAGACGCGCATGTCGGCCTTGGCTATTTCATTTTCTACATCTGCAACGGTTTCATCAAAGGCTTTGTTTGTGGTTGTCGTAAAGTCAAATTCCATAAAATCAGTTTATGACTTATTTGTTTCGATGTGAAGCGGATTTTTGTGAAATTTGTTGACCTTAATACCACGTGGGGGTATGGTGTGCGCATATGGATCAATCGATAAAGAAAAAAATTATTCGCAGGTTGCAAATTGTTGAAGGCCAGATCAGAGGTCTTAATAAAATGGTTGAAAGGGAAGATTATTGCATTGATATTATTAGCCAATCTTTGGCTGCCAGAAGCGCTTTGTCGGGTGTGGAGGATTTGATGCTGCGCAATCATCTTCAAAGTCATGTTGTGGAGCAGATGAAATCGGGAAATGTAAAAAAAGCCACGGAAGAAATTGTGCATGTTTATAAGCTTTCAAAAGGTAAATAATTCATTAACTTTAATGACCATGAATAAAAAAGTGATGTTTGCGGTTTTGTCGGTATTGGTTTTCGGCATAGGATTTTTTGTTTGGAATGTGAGTCAGAAGACGGCAGAGAATAAAGTAAAACTGCAGGCTTTATTGTCTGATAATCAGGCAATCGTTGTGGCCAGTAGGACTTGTGGCTGCTGTAAACTTTATGCTGAGTATTTGAGGCAGGAAGGGTTTGATGTCGATTTGCAGGAAAAATCTCCTGATGAAGTTGAAATTTATAAAAATGAAAATCAGGTTCCACAGTCATTGAGGAGTTGTCATACTTCCCGCATCGGCGGTTATATTGTAGAGGGTCATATTCCGATGGAGGCAATTGAAAAATTGCTCAAAGATAAGCCGAATATAAAGGGTATAGGTATGGCAGGAATGCCTATTGGTTCACCCGGAATGCCGGGGCAAAAAAATGGATCATTTATTATTGATGTTATTACCAATGATGGAGAGGATGGCGGACTATTTCTTAAAATATAAAATGTTGAAAAGGTCTTATGCGTTTTTTGTAATTGCTTTTGGTATTAATTTTTTTGTGCCAAAAGTGGCTCTGGCTCATTGTCCGCTTTGTACGATTGGTGCCGGAGCGGTTGCCGTTGCAGCTGCGTGGTTTGGCATCAGTTCTTTTTCAATTGGTGTTTTCCTTGGAGCTTTTGCTATTGCCTTAGGCTTGTGGATTGGAAAGTTGCTGAAAAAACAATATATGCCTCATCAGACTTTGATAGTCGGTATTATTTCTTTTTTTACAACGATTATTCCTTTAAAGCCTTTGTTTTATGACAATAGCGCGATACTTGTAGCTTTTTCAGGTGATTATGGCACTTGGCTGAATACGACTTATCTGATTGATAAGTTTATTATCGGAAGTGTTATCGGTGCTGTTATTGTTTTATTGGGGCCAAAAATCAGCAAATTGATTTCGCTTAAGCGCAAGGGAAAGTTTTTATCTTATCAAGGTATTATTCTTGTGTTTGTTCTGCTTTTAGTTACTTCTTTATTTTATGAATTTCTGGCATGAAAGATACTCTT